>CAUTEL010000086.1:0-7146 GCA_963537185.1 uncultured Oribacterium sp.
GATTGGTGGCCTTCTGCATCTTAACTGCTCTTTTATATTATTTAATTCATTCGTTTGAAATTGCCATTGATAAGAGAATCGATGACAATTTAAGTGATAAAGCAAAGGCGGCAAGCTCGGAGTTTGAATCGGTTATGTCCACTGTAGAAGGTGTTTCCGACAGCCTTTTACACGGTATTGTACTAAGTATGAGCTCTCCCACTGAAAGTATCGGCGCTGTTCCCGGAAATCCTTGGAAAATTGCCACAGGAGACGGAATAGAGCCTGCTGCCACGGAAAATATGGAGCCCATAACTCTTAAAAGCCAAATTGTAAACAGAGACATCCCCTACAACAAACATGTTGGAGAGGTCTTTATGCTAAACTCCCTCTACTCTATTTTAGAGGGAAATCCCCAGGTTATTGGTGCAGGTGTTTTTTTCGAACCGAATGCTTTTCTTCCTAATGAAAAAAACTACTCTCCCTATATGTCCCAAAACAGTAAAAAGGAAATGGTCGTCTCCAATTATCGCTACGAAGACATCAGCTCCGATGATTACTATACAGCCGTAAAGGAAAGCAAATCAAAATTTCTCACGAACCTCTATGTTGAGGAAAATGAGGGAGAGCGTTACACCGAGATGACCTTCAGTAATCCCATTCTGATTAATGGAGAATTTAAAGGAACCGTCATCACCGATGTGGAGGCCTCCGTTTTAAACAGTATTCATCAAGAAGATGCGGCATTTCCAAGTATGTTCACCAATGTTCTCGACAGTAACGCCATCATTCACAGCGAAAATCCGAATTTTGACGGAAGAGACTTAAATGATATTCTTCCCGAAAAGGCCATGAAAAAGATACAGGAAGGATTAGACGGCGGAAAGGCCTTCAGTCGAACGATTGTGAATGAGCTGGGAGTCGAAAAAAGAGAATTTTATAGTCCGATCAACCTACACGGGAATCTCTGGTGGGTACGCCTTTCCATTACGGAAGCGGATTATGACAGAGAAGTGGATCGACTGGTGAACCTCGGAATTCTCTTCGGTGTGCTTTGTGTTCTTGTTCTTGTCGTAGTGACCACTGTAATTATTCGTCGCAGCTTAAAGCCCTTGCAAAATGTAGCCGATGCCGGAAAGAAGCTTGCGGAAGGAAACTTCGATATACAGTTTAACTACCATAAGCAAGATGAAATCGGTGATGTCATGCAGGCTATGCAGAGCGTTGTAGACCGTATCCGTTCCATTATTACGGATCTTTCCGAAAAGCTTGTCGAACTTTCAAGAGGAAACTTTGCCATGGATTTAGAGGATACGCATGGATATTACCAAGGTGCTTATCGGCCGCTCCTAAACTCTTTAGTGGAAATCACGGATGATCTTTCCAATACGGTTTCCGAAATCTCTTCCTCTGCAGACCAGGTAAACAACGGAGCGGAGCAGGTTAGCAGCGCTTCCCAGTCCTTGTCTCAGGGCGCTACAGAGCAGGCTTCTTCCATCGAGGAATTAAGTGCCACAATGAATGATATTTCCGATAAAATTAAGGGCACGGCTCTCATGGCGGAAAAAGCTTCCTCCATGAGTAAGGATGCAGGAAATGCGGTAAATGACAGTAACGAAAAGATGAATGAACTCTCTTTGGCCATGCAGGACATTACCGAGAAGTCCAATGAAATCAGTAAGATTATTAAGACTATTGACGATATTGCCTTCCAAACCAATATTTTATCTCTGAATGCTGCCATAGAAGCTGCAAGAGCGGGTGCGGCAGGAAAGGGCTTTGCGGTCGTGGCGGATGAGGTCGGAAACCTTGCACAGAAGTCTGCAAAAGCGGCACAAAACACCGGTGTATTGATTGAAGAAGCTATTGATGCCATTGCTAAAGGCGCTAAGATCTCCGATGAAACCGCAAATTCTCTCAGGAATGTGTCGGAAAGAACGCAAACCATCAATCAGCTGATTGGAGAAATTACCTCAGCATCGGAATCAGAGGCAGAGGGAATCACACAAATCAGTATCGGAATGGATCAAATATCTTCCGTTGTACAGAGTAATACTGCAACAGCCGAAGAAAGCGCAGCAGCCTCTGAGGAGCTTTCCGGACAGGCACAAATACTGAATGACCTGATGAGTAAGTTCATCTTAAAGGAAAGGGAAGAATAAGCCCAATATAAACTATATCCTTTTAGGAAAAGAAAAAGCGTCAAAGAAAAGCTCAAAGAAAAACGCAAGAAACAACGCAAGAAACAATGCATGGAAAGACACAAAGAAAGACCGATAAATCCGAACAGTTCCGATTTATCGGTCTTTTATATTTACTCTTCTTTAGCCTTTTTTCGAGTCTTTCTTCTCTTTCTTTATAGCTGTTTCATCTCCATATTTTCTCACATAGGGCTCTGATTTCAGATTAAACTTTCCCAGTAAATGATTAAGGCGGCCGGACTGACCGGAGAGCTCCTCCGATGCCGTAGCACTTTCCTCTGCCGTAGAAGTATTGCTCTGTACCACTAAGGCAATCTGATCCAATCCGTTACTCAACTGTTTAATGCCGTTTGCTTCCGCTTCAGAAGCTGTCGAGATGGAGGCAATAATTTCATTAATCTTATCCGTTTTCTGTGAAACCACGGAAAGAGACTCCGCCGTTTCTTCCGTAATTTTTGCACCCTTATTCACGGCATCTATAGTTTCCTCTATCAGTCCGGCAGTGTTCTGGGCGGCCTTTGCAGACTTCTGTGCAAGGTTTCCGACCTCATCCGCCACGACCGCAAAGCCCTTTCCTGCCGCACCCGCTCTTGCAGCTTCTATGGCAGCATTCAGAGATAAAATATTGGTTTGGAAGGCAATATCGTCAATAGTCTTAATAATCTTACTGATTTCCTGCGATTTCTCAGTGATTTCCTGCATTGCCTTAGACATTTCATCCATCTTCTCATTACTGAGCCCTACTGCACTACCGCTTTCTTTAGAGAGGATCGAGGCATTTATGGACATTTCCGCAGTCTCCTTAATCTTTGCGGAAATATCGTCCATAGTGGTGCTCAGCTCCTCAATAGAAGTCGCCTGTTCCGTTGCTCCCCGGGAAAGAGACTGTGCAAAGCTGCTAACCTGCTGTGCAGAAGCATCAACCTGCTGTGAACTGCCATGAATCTCACCCATGGTCACATTTAAATCATCCAAAATATCATAAAGGCCTTCCAAAAGGGGGGCATATTCTCCCTTATAGAGCTCCGGATTCCAAAAGTCGAAGGCAAAGTTTCCCTGCGACATCTGATCCAGCTTTCCGAGCAAATCTTTGATAATCGCTCGAATACGACCTACTACTTTAGCCATACTCTCCGCAATTTGTCCAATTTCATCCTGATGGGAATAGTTGATTTCATGAGAGAAGTCTCCTTCCGCTACATAGTCTCCCACCTTGGCAATCCTCTTTAACGGATTAAGCGCTGTGCGGATATAGAAATGGCTGAAGCCCACAAGGAGGAGAATTCCCAACAGGGAAACAGGTATGGCAAGAAAAATCATTTTAGAAATGGCCTTGGTAAATTCTTTTTCCGAAACCTCCACGGAAGCCCACCAGCTGACTCCCTCTATACTAATCGGTATTGCACTGAACTGTACCAAATCGCCTTTTCCGTTCTTTACAAAGGTGTTAAAGGCTTCATTCTTATCCATATAAGATTGCAGGCTCGCCATGCTTTTTTCCGGGAAAATCTCCTTGAGCTGTTTTCCCTCGGCATCTTCGTTCATGCTATACATAATTCTTCCGTTAGTATCAAAGACACTGCTGTAAAGAGTGGAAAAGCGCTCGTCCTTCTGCTCAATTATGTCAAAGACTGACATACTGATGTCGATGATGACTACGCCTTTAAATTCCTCCTTATACACAATGGGAAGGACCACGGAAACAACATAACCGCCCTCTTCACTATCATCTTCATAGGCATTGGTTAAGTTCAATGTTTTAGTCTCCTTTGCCTTTAGGTAATAGTCTTTCTTCTCATACATGGAGTAGGGATATACCATGACGGTTTTGTTCTTGGCATCCGCCTTACTCATATACGGTCCATAATTTTCTATTCCCGGATAGAAGGCATTCGGCTCCAAGAAAACACCTATGCCCACATAAGATTCATTGGAGGTCATAGAAGAATAAATGGAATCCAGCAAAGTCGTTTCCGCATTATAACGGCTGGCAGGTATCACTGCATCCACAACACGAGAGCGGAACATCGTTCCCGCCATATTTTGAGGACGGATAACATTGTGTTCATCGTCCTGTATTGTCCAGGGATTCGAAGGAACACCTCCGGCCATATCATTTTGTTCGTAAATAGCGGCAATACCTTTCCTTATCGTATTCGCCGTGATTTCCGCCTGTGTCACCACATTGTCCAGGTCTGCAATGCTCAAGTAAGTTTTGTCCCTCATATTTCCCTGCAAAGCACTGTTAATGGCTTTTTTTCCCATGAAAATAATGGCAAAGCTTAAACCGCTGAGAACCAGTACACTGAGAATTCCTATAGATAATGACATTCTCGAGCTCAACTTGATTCTGTTCCAAAAGGAGGTTCCTCTAGTCCAATTCTCATTTTTCATCTCGTTTCTTCCTCCACGAAAAACTGTACATCACGGACTTCCTTTCGCATTTCCTTCCGTAGAGATGTACTTCTTAAATCTTTAGATATCGACACTTTTGTATCGACTTATTTCTTCTCTCTTATAAGAAAAAACCCGCAAAATAATGTATTTTGCAGGTTTTTCTCTTTTATCTTAGTGCAAATTCACCAAATTGTTTTTGTACGTTTTATTTGTCGGCAAAGGATTTTAAGTATCATTACTCCTCTTTGAAAAGCGCCTCCCCGTAAATTCTCCGGTAGGGTTCCGTTTTAAGCTTAAATTTCTGAATCAACTGGTTTAAGCATTCTGCTTGTCCCGACAGCTCTTCCGATGCAGCAGCGCTTTCTTCGGCTGTTGCAGTATTGCTTTGTACTACGGAAGAAATCTGATCCAATCCGCCACTTAGCTCCTTAATTCCCTCCGCCTCCAAATCGGAAGTATCGGAAATTGTAGTGATAATGCCGTTAATCTTCTCTGTTTTTTGTGAAACCACGGAAAGAGACTCCGCTGTTTCTTGCGATATTCTCGCTCCCTTGCTCACCGCTTCAATAGTCTCCTCTATTAAGTTTGCGGTATTTTGTGCCGCTTTAGCCGATTTCTGTGCCAGGTTTCCTACTTCATCCGCCACAACGGCAAAGCCCTTACCGGCAGCTCCCGCCCTTGCCGCTTCTATAGCAGCGTTAAGAGATAGAATATTCGTCTGGAAGGCAATATCATCAATGGTCTTAATAATTTTACTGATTTCCTGTGATTTTTCGGTAATCTCTTCCATTGCCTTAGACATTTCATCCATCTTCTCATTGCTAAGTCCTACTGCAGTGCTTGTTTCTTTAGAAAGGGAGGAGGCATTTTGGGACATTTCTGCAGTAGCCTTTATCTTTTCGGATATTTCATTCATTGTTGCACTCAATTCCTCAATGGAAGAAGCTTGCTCCGTTGCCCCCTTTGAAAGGGAGCAAGCAGAGTCACTCACTAAGGAGGCAGAGCTGTTGACCTGCTCCGCAGTCTTATGGATTTCTCCCATCGTAAGATTTAAATCATCCAGAATATCATAAAGGCCGTCCAGTAAAGGGGCATATTCACCTTGATAAAAATCCGGATTCCAGAACTCAAATGCAAAATTTCCTTTAGAAATCTGATCCAGCTTTCCAAGTAAATCCTGAATGATATCTCTGACTCTTCCTACCACCTTCTCCATACTGCTTGCAATCTGTCCAATTTCATCTTGATAGGAATACTCTATTTCATAAGAAAAATCACCTGCCGCTACATGCTCTCCTACCTCCGCAATTCTTCCCAAAGGCTTTAAGGAATAACGAATATAGAAGAAGCTGAAGCCTATCAAGAGGAGGATTCCGAGAAGAGAAATCGGAAGCGCCAGCATAATCATATCGGAAATCGCCTTGGTGTACTCCTTTTCGGAAACTTCCACCGCAACCCACCAAGTTGCTCCGTTTGAATTAATCGGCCGGGCATTAAACTGTACGAGATCAGCTTCGCTGTTTCGAATGAAGGTATTAAACGGTTCCTTTTTATCCATTAAAGACTTTAAAGTATTTACGCTCTCTTCGGGAAGAGTATCCTTCATACTTTTCCCCTTCACACTTTCATTCATACTGTAAAGAATCCGCCCCTTACTATCGAAGACACTGCTGTACAGAGTTGAAAAACGCTGATCCTTCTGCTCTACCATTTCAAAAACCGACATACTGATATCGATGAGCACGACTCCTTTGAATTCCTCTTTATAGAAAATGGGCTCTACAACGGATACCACAAGGCCCACATCTTCATTATGGTCCTGGTAGGCATCGGTTAAACTAAGCCCCTTTGATTCCTTGGCCTTCAGATAATAGTCCTTTTCCTTATACAGGGAATAAGGGTAAACCACCACGGTTCTTGCCTTCGCATTATCCTTACTCATGTATGGAGCATAATTTTCTATTCCCGGATGAAAAGCATTTGGCTCCAATAAAACTCCCACCCCGATATAGGACTCGTTATTAACCATTGCAGAGTAAAGGGAATCAAGTAAGGTGGTTTCCGCATTATAACGGCTCGCTGGAATCACGGCATCCACAACACGAGAACGAAACATAGTGCCGGCCATATTTTGCGGTCGTATAACTTGATCCTCTTCATTCTTTATCGTCCAAAGGTTTGAAGGAACTCCCCCTGCCATGTCCGTTTGCTCATAAATACTGACTATTCCCTCACGAATAGTAGTAGCCGTTGTTTCCGCCTTGCTTACGACATTATCCAAATCCGCAATTCCTAAGCAGATTTTATCGTTCATATTTCCCTGCAACGCTCTATTAATGGCCATTTTCCCCATGGAAATAATGGCGAAGCTCAACGCTGCCAAGACGAGTACACTAAGGATTCCTACGGACATAGACATTCTTGAACTAAGCTTCATTCTTCTCCAAAATGATGCCTTCGTAGTATCGATTTTCTTATTCATTTTTTCATTTCCTCCGCGAAAAACTGTTTTCACGATCTTTTATCACAGTTTTTCTTTTAAAGAAATTTTTATTTAATCTTCTCCATA
>CAUTEL010000087.1:0-7130 GCA_963537185.1 uncultured Oribacterium sp.
GAAAAGAAAAGGAGGGAAAAAGGGAACACGCTTCCTATCCTTAAGCACCAGGATTTCGATGAATCTAAGCATTATTATGCTTTTACTTTTTATAGTAATGAATTTTTTTATTCTATCCGTAGCAAGCAGGGCGTTTAACAGGAAAAATGAACAGAATATACTGGCCTTATCTTCATTGAATGCAAGGCGTGTAATTGAGCTTGCCCGGAATGTCGGGATGATGGAGGATGCTCTCGGAGAGAGCATTCTTTATATGAAGAAGGAGGAGGCAACAGGGGAAATAGGGCTTGACAATGTTGCCAAGAGTAAAAATTCGTTTTTTCAGCAAATGAGCCAGATAGAAGACTTTTTTGGGACTTTAACCATGGAAGAGTCCAATGAAGAGGCTTATTTGATAAACACTATTCGCAACTATGAAAAGAACAATTCGGGTGTGCTCCTGGTTGGTGTATTTTTGGAGAAGACTGTTTTTTCGGAAAATAATCCTGATTACTCTTTTTACATTTCTTCAGGGGATGAAAAAGCCCATTATATTACCCGCGAGCAGTTTAGTAATAGTGAATCGTATAAGGCGGTGAAGGAAAGCTTGGAGCCTCTGGCAACCCTTCCTTCCATTAATGAAAGTAACGGAAAGAACAGCTTTTATATGCTTAGTCCGATTACGAAGGATAATGAATTCTACGGTGTGATTACAGCTGAAAGCTGTGCGGAAGTTTTTAATGACCTGGATATGCGAGATCTTGGCTATGAAAATGCATTCTTCGATGTTTTGGATTATAAAAATGACTTTGTCTATAGCACAAATCCGGAGGCTCCCGGCCGAAATCTAAGCGATTTTATCGGGAAGAAGGATAGTGATGCTTTGGTAAGAAAGATGGAGGGTGGAGAAGCATTTTTTCAAAGAGACCATCAGGTTCGCTACTATATTCCTTTGGAAATTAAGGGAGCAAACTGGTGGGTGCAAACCGCTATGACGATAGCCGATTTCGACATGGAGAAAAATCAACTGATAGTATCTCTTATTGCTGCAGAAGTGCTGCTATTTGTAATTGTACAAGTCTTGAATTTCATACGCATCTCTATTGCTCTGCGTCCGCTAAAGGATATTTCCAAGGTGGGGGAGGAGCTCGCAAAGGGTAATTTTGATCTTGCATTTAGCTATAATAAGAATGATGAAATAGGAGAAATGTCTAATAGCTTGAGTCTTATGATGGAGAGAACGAAAAAAGTCGTTCAAAGTCTTGGGGCTTGCCTTGAGGAAATGGCAAAGGGCAATTTCCGGGAGAACATGGAAAATGAGAGCTATATAGGTGTCTATGCTCCACTCCGCGATAGCTTGCTGCAAATCCAAAGCAAAATGAATAAAACTCTATTGGAGGTACAAGATTCGTCCATGCAGGTTTTAGCCGGTGCCGAGCAGGTAAGTCAGGGGGCGCAAACTTTATCTCAGGGATCTGCCAAGCAGGCATCCTCCGTAGAAGAGCTCTCCGCTAATATGGAAGAAATATCCGGAGAAATTCAGGCCTCTACGAAGATGTCGGAAGAAGCTTTCCGTTTGCAGGGAGAAGCGGAAAATGCCGTACTTCTAAGCAATGAGAAGATGTTGGAAATGCAAAAAGCGATGAATGAGATTACTGAGCGTTCAAATGAAATCAGTAAGATCATTAAGACTATTGATGATATCGCTTTTCAAACCAATATTTTATCCCTCAATGCGGCAATAGAAGCAGCGCGCGCAGGTGCTGCAGGTAAGGGCTTTGCCGTTGTTGCGGATGAAGTGGGAAATTTGGCACAAAAATCCGCAAAGGCGGCTCAGAATACAGGGGATTTAATTGAAGAGACCATTGAAGCGGTACAGAAAGGGGCTAAAATCACGGAAGAAACAGCCAAGTCCTTGCAATCCGTTTCCGATAATACCGACAAGGTAAATAAGCTGATAGAGCAAATATCCAAGTCGGCGCAGAAGGAGTCGCAGGGAATTGTTTCCTTAAATGAGGGCTTACAGCAGATTTCTTCCGTAGTGCAGTCTACTTCCGCAACGGCGGAAGAGTCTGCGGCCGCATCGGAGGAGCTCTCAGGTCAGGCCAATATCATGAATGAGCTGGTAGAGAGATTCCTATTAAAAAAATAGAAGAAAGGACTATTTTCCGGGATCAACCATGGAAATAATATTCATATCCTTATCAAAGATAACCTCTACCTTTGCACCGATTTCGATGCCCTGTGAGAGTCCGGAGATATCCGAATTTTCCGTTTTGGTCAGTTCATAATCCTTTCCGTCATTTCCCTGCACACTCACGGAGTACATTGCAGCATCGGTGATGGTTCCGCTTATGACGGTAAGATCTTTTTTGCTTTTTATACCGGACTCTTTGCCCTGTGCCTCAGTTTCCGCTTTCGAAGCGGCATCTCCGGGCTTTTCC
Organism: uncultured Oribacterium sp.; assembly: GCA_963537185.1. Classification (GTDB taxonomy): domain Bacteria; phylum Bacillota; class Clostridia; order Lachnospirales; family Lachnospiraceae; genus Oribacterium. The sequence goes on from CAUTEL010000087.1 coordinate 2,424, forward strand.
GTGCTTTTTTCTTCGGTATTGTCTCCTTCGTCTCCTGCTTTTATTTCAACGGAAGCCTCTGTGGTTTCCGTTTTTTCGTCTTTCTTGGCACAAGCAGTAAGTCCGAGAACTCCAAGCACTCCTATCAGTAAAAGAATCTTCTTCATACAATACTCCTTTCATCATGTATGTCTTCATAGCAGCCGTTTTTTCGTTAGAAATAAGCAATTAGCGCTTTGCAGCTGCCTGACGACTTTTTTCTTCCGCTTCATTTAAGTTTTTGGAAACGGTCATTTCCTGATTATCGATATGTTCCTTCATGAGGGCCTTGGCACGAATAATATCGCGAATTCGTATAGCTTCCAGAATTTTTTCGTGCTCGTTGATGAGGGTTCCTCTTTGCGCTTCATCCTTAATATACTCCAAACGATAACGATACATCTGCTCTCGTAGATTGTTAATCATTTGGATCAGGCGTTTATTACCCGTGGCATGATAAATGATATCATGATAGGCTTCATCCGCCTCCGCAATTTCCATTTCCGTACCCTTTTCCACTACGGCTTTGAAATGATTTTCCGCGTTACGAAGCTCAATAAGCTGTTCCTCGGTGATACGCTGGCAGGCCAGATCTGTGGCCAACTCCTCCAAGGCTCCTCGTACCTCTAAAACATCCTGTAAGGATTTATGAGAAATCTTGGCAACCTCCGCACCGCGTCTGGGGATCATCAGTACCAGACCCTCCAGCTCCAGCTTACGAATAGCTTCTCTTATAGGTGTTCTGGAAACGCCCAGCTTTTCTGCAAGCTGAATCTCCATAAGTCTTTCTCCGGGCTTTAGTTCTCCCTTCAAAATAGCCTGACGAAGTGTATTGAAAACCAAATCCCTAAGTGGGAGATATTCATTCATGTTAATGGTAAAATCACTGCCCATACTATTCTCCTTAAAATCATATCGTATGTAAAATGAGGGTATTCCTTGTTTTCTAAGAATATGCCTCGGTAATCCAAGCGTCTTCAATTAAATCTTTGTATTCTCCATTTTGGAGGCTTTGCAAGATATGCTCTGCTCTTTCCTTTTCTTCTCTCGGGAAAATGGCAAAGACAGTCGGACCGGAGCCGCTCATTAGGGAAAGAAGAGCTCCTTCTTTCAGGAAATAGTCCTTTAAGAACTGTATTTCCGGTTTTACGGAAATGCTGACCTTCTCTAAGAGATTGCCCCCAAACTTGCAAATTTCTTCCAGACTTCCGCCTTCAAGTTCCGTGACCATTTTGTCCACATCGGGATGTTCCGTCTCTTTAAGATTTTCCAAATGAAGATTCTCGTAAATCAACTTTGTGGATAGAGAAAATGCCGGTTTGACCAGAATTATGGTGCAAGGCGGGAGAGAGGGGAGTTTTTTCAGCTTTTCCCCGATTCCCTCTGAAAGATAACAGCCCTTATGCAGACAGAAAGGAATGTCCGCACCAAACTTTACAGCGCGCTTCTCCAGTTCCTCCGTACTTAAGTTAAGATGAAAGAGCTGATTTATCCCGTGAAATACCGCAGCAGCATCAGCAGAGCCTCCGGCCATACCGGCAGCAACAGGAAGACGTTTCATGAGCCGTAAGCTTAATCCTTCTTCGATGGAGAACTCATCCATAATAGCCTTTGCGGCTCTAACCATGAGATTCTCTTCATTTGTGGGGAGAGAGGGGAGATTACATTCCATCCGGATTTCTCTTTCTCTCTCTTTTTTTATAAAAATACCGTCATGAAGGGCAACTGTATGCATAATCATTTTTACTTCATGATAGCCGTCATTCCTTCGCCCCAACACATCCAAAGAAAGATTTATCTTTCCGTGAGCTCTCAGCTCGATTTCATCCATAGTAATCCCCTTGACTACACAATCCTCTTTGTATACAAAGTCCCTTAGATTTTACTGAAAAAATTGCATTTTTGCAAGTACAAGAAAATCCCTCAGAGAAGATTCTGTGGGATTTGTCGGAGATACAATATAGTTTGTTTATTAATTAGAGAGTATCTAAGAGTTTGTCCGGGATAGATAAAAAAAGGAAGGGCTATTTTAGCCCCTCCCTTTACTTCTAAAAATCTTTTGATATCACCATTGCTTATCGACTGTTTCTCTTTTTTCTCCCTACAAAGAGGCTTGTGCAGAAGCCAAGTCCCGCAACAGCAAAGAGTGCAAGATTCATCCAAATATTACGGGAATCCTCTGTTTTGGTATAACCGCGACCTACGCCTAAGACTGTAGGTCTTTCTGCGCCAAGAACATTTCCTTCCGGTGTACGATTAGCAGAAAGAACCTCTCCCGGATTCTCTGATGGAGGAGTCGGAGGATTCGGTGTATTTCCTCCACCGCCCGGATTGTTCGGTGTGTTTCCGCCGCCGCCCGGAGTTCTCGGATTATTTCCGCCGCCGCCCGGAGTTACAGGAGGGATCTCCGAAGGAGTGCTCGGTGTCGTCGGAGTCGGAGGAATCTCTGAAGGAGTACTCGGAGTAGTCGGTGTCGGAGGAATCTCTGAAGGAGTAGCCGGTGTAGTTGGAGTCGGAGGAATCTCCGAAGGAGTAGCCGGTGTTGTCGGTGTCGGGGGAACGGTAGGCTTCTGTGAATTTTTAACAGTGAAGCCGTTTGCTGCATCCCCTGCAATTCCTACAGTAAAACCTTCCACCGCAAGTTCTTCGATATCATAGTTAATAGCGGTTCCATGCTCATCTTCTTTTGGAAGATTGGAGAAGGATGCCTTCCAGTTGTTTGTTGCAGATAATTCAAGCTTTTGAGCAGGATCCTTTACTCCGTTCTTTTTAAGGTAAACTTCAATTGTTGCCGGAATTGTAGCGGGATTTGCCGCATCTACAATCCATTGCTTTTCTACGGAGAAAGCTACGGTTTCCTTCTGTGGATCTTCCTTCTTTTTGTTGGTAACTTTTACAACAAAGGTTTTATTAACATTATCGGGGTTCGTCAAATCATCTGTAGTAATAGAGATAGGACCGGCATTCAAAATATCATAGCCATCCGGAGCTTTAGTCTCCTCCAATTCATAGTCTGCATAGAGAAGACCATCGAAGTTTATGATACCATTATCATCCGTTTTCGCAGTTTTGGTATAGCTACTTCCCTTTTTCTTAAGGGTGAATTCCGCATCTTTTAAAGGCTGTCCGGGAACGCTGTCATCCGTTTTTTTAATCTGAATGGTATAAGTGTTTAATCCGTTTAAAATACCACCCTCGATATTCACGAAGGAATCTCTGACTTTTAAGTCGTGCTTAATATTGGAGTCCCCCACAAGCTTTGCCTGATTGTTGTATGCTGTTGTCTTTGGCGTATCATTAATTTCTGCGTAGTAAACAAAGGTATAGCCGTCTCTTGGATTTAAATCTCCAATAGTATACGTAAAACTTCTTCCATCTTTTGCATATGTCGGATTCCAAGGATTGGGTTCAGCGTCTTCATTGGGATTATCCGGCTTTCTAAGCTTCCATGAACTTCCTCTATCCGGACTGTTCTCATCATCGGTTGTTGCATTTTCCCATTTATTGTTTACCCAGTTTACGGAATACCAGTTTCCCTTTTGCATTGTGGGAGAATAGGTTTTTATATCACTTTCTGTTAAATCGCTCTTAGTTGGATCAAAGTAACTCAGCTCAGGAGAGATTAATTTATCCACCAATTTAACATTTTTTAAATTACCGGCTCCTGCTACTCTTATTACATTTCGTTCATCAATAGTAATCTTATACTGAATTAAGTAATGCGTAATTCCTTTTTTGTCGGTGACCAGGAACATCTTTCTATCTGAGGCTTTCCAGAAACTAACCGGGTTGTCCCTGTTCGTTACCTCATAGTTTACCGTATGGTTAATTTCCGTTTTGTTGTTTACGGTAATCTGTAAGGGGGCATTTTTTGTCGATTCTTTGAGAACGGATTTATTTATTTTTGCAGAAAAGTATACAATTCCGGAAGTTGCGGGTTAGTTTTAAACTTTCTTAGTAAAGGTAATCTTAATCTCCTTACTTCCCGCATCATAGATTCCCTCTGCCAAGGTGATGGACTTACCTGTATCATCCTTACCGGGGATAGAGAACTTACTGCTTTCAGACTTTAAAACATCCGGAAGTTTAATCAGAATGTAATCGTCTTTCTTTACATTCTTTGAAGAATCAATATGGATGTCCGCTTTAAATTGCAGACTCTGGTAGCTTGTAATAGTGGTTCCGTCTTGTACATCTGCATTATCAACTGTCAATTTGTAATTGGACAAAACTCCATCGATTGCCTTAGGTGCACCGGCAACTTCCGTTGCTGATGCAGCGATTAAAGCATTCAAATCTTCTTCGCTGAAGTTCTTGCTCAGCTCCTCAAGCATGGCTAAATCATCGAAGCCATCTTCTTCCTCAGCTGCAGCATCAGCTTTTTCTGCAAGGCTTTCTACTTCTTCGTTGCTGCCATTTTCAGCGGTTTCAGCCTTTACAGCATCTACGCTGTTTTTTTCTGTAGTGGAAGAAACTTCCACTGTGTCTTCGTTCACAATACTTATCCCGTCTTGATTGCTGCCTGCAGCATTGGCAAAGGAGAATCCCTGCCAATCCATTACAAGAGCAAGCAAGAGAGACAAGATTTGCCTCTTTGCTTTCATAATCTTCTTCTCCTTATTCTTTCTTAATGAAACATTAATAAATTCTTATCGAAGATACTTTACCATATAGAAAAAAGATTTCAAG
>CAUTEL010000088.1:0-7055 GCA_963537185.1 uncultured Oribacterium sp.
AGTTATTATAGGTGCAGGAACAGCAGGCTTGTCCGCAGCGATTTACGGTCTTCGTGCCGGTAAGTCGGTTTTAGTTTTGGAAGCTTCCACTTACGGAGGGCAAATTATCAATACTCCGGAAATTGAAAACTATCCTGCGATACAGAAGATTTCCGGCTTTGAATTTGCAACAAATCTTTATAATCAGGCCAAAGGCTTAGGCGTTGAAATCCGTATAGAGAAGGCTCTTTCCATTGAAGAGGATGGAATGTATAAGCTTGTAAAGACCAAGGACAATGCCTATCAGGCGAAGTCCGTTATTCTTGCTACCGGAGCAAAGAACAGAAATCTGGGAATAGAGAAGGAAGAAGCACTTGTCGGAAGAGGCGTTTCTTATTGTGCAACTTGCGACGGCATGTTCTACAGAGGGAAAGTCGTTGCGGTGAACGGTGGCGGAAATACGGCCGTTGAAGATGCTACATTCCTTTCCGAATATGTGGAGAAGGTATATCTGATTCACAGGAGAGAGGAGTTCAGAGCGGATAAGGCGGAGTTGGATCGCCTGGTAGCAAAGCCCAATGTAGAGCTCGTTTTGAATTCCACAATTAAGGAGCTGAAGAGCGATGATTCCGGGCTTTGCGGACTTTTGCTTTCCGATAAGGAAGGAAAAGAGAGAGAAATCAAGGTGGATGGACTTTTTGTGGCTATCGGACAGGCGCCGGATAATGGTGCATTTTCCAACCTGGTGGATTTGGATGCGAAGGGCTATATTGACGCCGGAGAAGATACTCTGACTCGTACTAAGGGCATTTTTACTGCCGGTGATTGCCGCACCAAGACGGTTCGCCAGCTGACAACAGCGGCTTCCGACGGAGCTGTTGCCGCATTGGCTGCTGTAAATTATATCAATGAGCAGAATTTGTAAGTGCTTTTGTGTTCAAAAATAAAAGAATAAACAGAAAAGGGAAAAAAATAGATGCAGGAAGAATATGAGGCGTTGAGATTGGAAAACCAGCTTTGCTTTCCTCTTTATGCTTGTGCAAAAGAAGTGACCAGAAGATATAAGCCGTTTTTGGACCCTCTGGACTTAACCTACACGCAGTATATTACCATGATGGTTTTATGGGACAAGAAGGAAGTAAGAGTAAAGGACCTCGGAGAAGTATTGTATTTGGACTCCGGTACACTTACTCCTCTTCTGAAAAGATTGGAACAAAAGGGGTTGATTAGTCGCTCGAGGTATCAGGATGATGAAAGAGCGCTTTGTGTTCGAATTACGGAAGAGGGAGAAAAACTGCAGCACAGAGCCATTTCCGTTCCGAAGGAAATGCGTGCCTGTATTCCTTTAAATGAAGAAGAAATGCTTGTGTTGAAGAAGCTTTTAAGCAGAACTTTGACAGCTATGGAGCAAAGCAATATCTTTTGATTCTTAACGAGTATCGCTCGCGTAGTGAGCGATACTCGTTGGACTCAAAATCGGAAAAAAGGGGATAGCGTACTATTCCCCTTTTTTTAAAACTGTTTTTTATGACAAAATTCATTTTGTCTTGAGTTAATATAGGCTATCTTCCGAGTGGAAGATTTGATAAAATGGATGATACTTGTCATAGAGATGGAAAAGGCAGATAGAGAAACGGACTAGAGCAGAGAAGAGTCTCTGTCTGAAGGATAGCTTCAAAATAAAGGAGAAGAGTATGGAAGACTTAGATTATCTTGTGGTTGGCGCCGGACTTTTCGGTGCGGTGTTTGCGCATGAGGCTAAGAAAAGAGGAAAGAAGGTCCTGGTCATTGATAAGCGGGAACACATTGGCGGAAATGTATATTCCTATGAGAAAAACGGGATTATGGTGCATCATTACGGTGCGCATATTTTCCATACCAACAACACAAAGGTTTGGAACTATGTGAACCGCTTTGCGGAATTTAACCGCTTTACCAATTCTCCGATAGCCAATTACAAGGGCAAAATCTATTCTCTTCCCTTTAATATGTATACTTTTAATACGATGTGGGGGGTAATTACGCCGGAAGAAGCTGCGGCAAAAATCGAAGAGGAGCGACAGGCTGCAGGGATTACGGAACCGAAGAATCTGGAGGAGCAGGCTATTTCCCTTGTTGGAAAAGAGATATATGAGAAGCTTATTAGAGGCTATACCAAGAAACAGTGGGGAAGAGAGTGTGAGGACTTACCGGCTTCCATTATCCGTCGACTTCCTGTGCGGCTTAGCTATGATAACAACTATTTCAATGCATTATATCAAGGAATTCCCGTGGATGGATACTCCGCGATGGTTGAGAGAATGTTGGAAGGAATCCCGGTAGAGCTGGGAGCGGACTTTTTGGAGGATAAGGGAAAATGGATGGCCAAGGCAAAGAAGGTCATTTTTACAGGAGCAATTGATGCCTATTATGAATATTGCCTCGGAGAACTCGAGTATCGAAAAGTTCGATTTGAGGTAGAAGAGCTTCCGATTCCGAACTTCCAGGGAAATGCAGCGGTGAACTATACAGATGAAGACAGTCCGTATACCAGAATTATTGAACACAAGTGGTTTACCTTTGGAAAAGATCGAGAGGGAAAGGATATTCCTACGACGATTATCTCAAAAGAATATAGTGCGGAGTGGAAGAGAGGAGACGAACCGTATTATCCGGTAAATGATGCGAAGAATCAGGAACTTTATGAACAGTATAAGGAGCTATCCAAGAAAGAAGAGAAGCTACTCTTTGGGGGAAGGCTCGGGGAGTATAAGTATTACGATATGGACACGGTTATTGCTGCCGCTTTGGAATTTTCCGAAAAAACACTCATTTAAGAATAGTGCTTATTCTGTGAGTTTCGGGAAGCTACTCGATATAGAAAGATAGATAAAATTCTCGATCGGAGATGGAAAATACAAAAAAGAGTATAAATTTTATGCGGTGCATGATAATCGATGCTGTTGGAGAGGAGGAAAAATGAAAAGCCTTGGCTTAATGGGAAGAGTAGCGGTTAGCTTTTGTGTCAGTACCATTTTGCCCATTTTCCTCTTCTTTCTTTCCACAGAGGGACTCACGACTATGGAACAGAATATTTTCATCCTGGTCATTGCGGGAATCTTTCTTGTGGCGTGGATTTATAACGGTATTATTAAACCGATCGATACCTTAAAAAATGCTGCGAGACGCATAGAATCAGGAGACCTGAACTTTACTCTGGAGGCAGAGACACATGATGAGTTTGGAGAATTGACACAAGCCTTTGAGAAAATGCGAATCAAGCTGAAGGAAAATCAGGAGGGAAAGGCCAGAGATGAGGAGGAAAATCGAGAGCTGGTCAGTAATATTGCGCATGATTTAAAAACTCCCATTACGGCAATTCGAGGCTATGCCGAGGGAATATTGGACGGAGTTGCGGCAAGTGAAGAGAAAAAGCGAAAGTATTTGCAAACTATTTATCACAAGGCAATAGAGATGAATCGTCTGATTGACGAGCTGAACTACTATGCAAAGATTGAGACAAACAAGATTCCTTATCATTTTGTATCTTTACCGGCACTGGAATACTTTCAGGACTATAGCGTAGAAATGGCTGTTGATTTGGATGCCATGGGCTTTCAATTCAGCACTGACTTATTTCTCGAAGATACTGTGGAAATTATTGCTGATCCGGAACAGCTTAGAAAGGTGATGAACAACATCGTTTCCAATGCTGTAAAATACATGGACAAAAAAGAACCTAAGATTCAGTTTAGTCTTTTGGATGCAGGAGATTTTGTCGAAATTATTATAAAGGATAACGGAAAAGGAATAGAGAAAAAGGATTTACCATATATTTTTGAGCGATTTTTTCGCTCGGACACGGCAAGAGGAACGGAAACGGGCGGATCCGGAATAGGTCTCTCTATTGTAAAAAAGATTATTGAAGACAGTGGCGGTCGGATTTGGGCGGAAAGTGAGATAGGAGAAGGAACAAGCATTCATTTCGTACTCAGAAAACACTTTACGGAGCCGGGCGGCAATACTTAAAAATAAAAGAATTGGAGAAGGGGAAATACATGGAAGAGAAACAGAAAATCTTGATTGTGGAGGATGAAGCCTCCATTGCTGAGTTGGAAAAGGACTATTTGGAGCTTTCCGGATTTTTGGTAGACACGGAGCAGGATGGAGAAAAAGGCTTAAAGAAGGCTTTAGAAACGGATTATAATCTTTTGATTTTGGATTTAATGCTTCCGGGACGGGACGGATTTTCCATTACCCAGGAAGTGCGGGAAAAGAAAGATATTCCGATTCTTTTGGTTTCCGCAAGAAAGGATGATATAGATAAGATTCGAGGATTGGGACTTGGTGCGGATGATTATCTGACGAAACCTTTTTCCGCGAGCGAATTAGTTGCCAGAGTGAAGGCACATTTGGCGCGTTATAAGAGACTTAGAGATAGTGGGAAAGAGGAGAATGAAATCATTGAAATCCGTGGCCTTCGTATTGATACTACGGCAAGAAGAGTTTTCTTGAATGAAAAAGAGCTGAGCTTTACCTCACGAGAATTTGACCTCTTGGCTTTTCTGGCAGCGCACCCGAATCGTGTCTTCACAAAGGAAGAGCTCTTCCAGGAAATCTGGAAGATGGAATCTATCGGAGACATTGCGACAGTAACGGTGCATATCAAGAAACTTCGTGAGAAGATTGAAATGACTAATGCGGTAAAACCGCAGTATATTGAAACGATTTGGGGCGTGGGATACCGCTTTAAGGCGTAGAAAGAGGAAAAAATCCGGATTTATCCTATTCGTCCCTTTACTTAAAATGCCCTGTCGTATATAATTCCGCTTAGTGCCTTTGTGCCTATTTTTAGGGAAAGCACGGGTTTCAAATAGGAAAATGTACATCATGTACAGCATTCAAACTTATCTTCTTTACATTCATTTGTAAGAGAGAAATATAAGGAGGTTAAAGATGGCAAGAAAGTGGGTTTACCTCTTCACAGAGGGTGACGCAAGTAAGAGAGAGCTTCTCGGCGGTAAGGGAGCAAACCTTGCGGAGATGACCAATATCGGTTTACCGGTTCCGCAGGGTTTCACAATCACAACAGAGGCTTGTACACAGTACTATGAGGACGGCAGAGAGATCAATGCGGAAATCATGGGACAGATTGAAGAGCATATCAAGAAGATGGAAGAGATTACAGGAAAGAAGTTTGGAGACCATGAGAATCCTCTTCTTGTATCCGTGCGTTCCGGTGCAAGAGCTTCCATGCCGGGTATGATGGATACCATCTTGAACCTTGGTTTGAATGAAGATGTAGTAAGAGTTATTGCAGAGAAGTCCGGAAATCCCAGATGGGCTTGGGACTGCTACAGAAGATTTATCCAGATGTACTCCGATGTAGTTATGGAAGTGGGTAAGAAGTACTTTGAAGAGCTCATCGATAAGATGAAGGAGAAGAAGGGTGTTAAGCAGGACGTTGAGCTTTCCGCAGAAGATCTTCACGATCTTGCCGAGCAGTTCAAGGCGGAATACAAGGAGAAGATCGGTAAGGAATTCCCGACTGATCCGAAGGAGCAGCTTTTCGGTGCTATTAAGGCCGTATTCCGCAGCTGGGATAACCCCCGTGCAAACATTTACCGTAGAGACAATGACATCCCCTATTCTTGGGGTACAGCCGTAAACGTACAGTCCATGGCATTCGGTAACATGGGTGACGATTGCGGAACCGGTGTAGCTTTTACAAGAGATCCGGCAACCGGAAATAAGGGTCTTTTCGGCGAGTTCTTAACCAACGCACAGGGAGAAGACGTAGTAGCCGGCGTTCGTACACCGATGCACATCAATGAGATGGAGCAGAAGTTCCCGGAGGCATTTAAGCAGTTTACAGAAGTATGCAACACTCTGGAGAAGCACTACAGAGATATGCAGGATATGGAGTTTACCGTTGAGCATGGAAAGCTTTACATGCTGCAGACCAGAAACGGTAAGAGAACCGCACAGGCAGCTCTTAAGATTGCTTGTGATTTAGTAGATGAGGGAATGCGTACAGAGGAAGAGGCAGTAGCGATGATCGATCCTCGTAACCTCGATACCCTTCTTCACCCGCAGTTCGACCAGAAGGCATTAAAGGCTGCAACTCCGCTTGGAAAGGGCTTAGGCGCATCTCCGGGTGCTGCTTGCGGTAAGGTAGTATTTACTGCTGATGATGCCGTAGCTTGGGCAGGAAGAGGAGAGAAGGTTGTTCTTGTGCGTTTAGAGACCTCTCCCGAGGATATTTCCGGAATGAAGTCCGCACAAGGAATTCTTACCGTTCGTGGCGGAATGACTTCTCACGCAGCCGTAGTTGCTCGTGGAATGGGAACCTGCTGCGTAGCCGGTCTTGGCGATATCGTTATGGACGAGGCTAACAAGAAGTTCACTCTTGGCGGAAAGACTTTCCATGAGGGAGATTGCATTTCCATCGACGGAACTACGGGAAATGTATATGAGGGACTTATCCCGACAGTAGATGCAAGTATCGCAGGTGAGTTCGGTCGTATCATGGGCTGGGCTGATAAGCACAGAAAGCTTGCCGTTCGTACCAATGCGGATACTCCGGCAGATGCAAGAAAGGCTAGAGAGCTTGGTGCTGAGGGAATCGGTCTTTGCCGTACAGAGCATATGTTCTTCGATCCGGAAAGAATCTTCGCATTCCGTGAGATGATCGTTTCCGATACCAAGGAAGAGAGAGAAGAAGCTTTAGAGAAGATTCTTCCGTACCAGCAGGGCGACTTTGAGGCTCTTTATGAGGCTCTTGAGGGTAACCCCGTTACCATTCGTTTCTTAGATCCGCCTCTCCACGAGTTCGTTCCGCAGGAGGAAGAGGAGATTGAGAAGCTTGCTAAGGCAAAGAATAAGTCCGTTCAGGAAATCAAGGACATCATCACCTCCTTACATGAGTTCAACCCGATGATGGGACACAGAGGACTTCGTCTTGCTGTTACTTATCCGGAGATTGCCGTTATGCAGACAAAGGCTGTTATTCGTGCAGCAATCAATGTACAGAAGAAGCATCCGGATTGGAAGATTGAGCCGGAAATCATGATTCCGCTTACTTCCGAAGTGAAGGA
>CAUTEL010000089.1:0-7010 GCA_963537185.1 uncultured Oribacterium sp.
CAATCCTCTTTTATTCTTAACAAGTATCACTCGCGTAGCGCACGGTATCTCGTTTAAAAAAACGAATTTAATCAGTTCCAGGTCCTCCGGAGATAATAACCTCCTCGGAAGTATTGTTCACCGTATTGTTTCCACTTGGTCCGTTGGAAATAACAGGATTTTCCTCCTTGCTTTCCTTTGCCTTAGTTTCCGTGGATTTTGTTTCACCGGACTTCGTCTCCTGAGACTTGGTTTCGGAACTGCTTGATGCCGTAGTTTCGCTTATACTCTCCGTGCTTGCTGTACTTTCTACTGTTCCCGGAGCGTATTTCTTAGGCGTATGTCCCTTATAGCTTGCATAGTGGTCTTTTACCTTCTCTGTCTTTCCATCTTTGGTAATCACTTTGAATGCCTGCCACTCGGAGCCCGCAGAACCGTTACTTTCCTTTCCTTGTTCCGGAGTAATAATCTGTGCAGCAGGTACCGGAAGATCCTTGATCTTCTCGGAAACTAAATCCCACTTCACTCCTTCGGGAAGAACAGGCAATCCATAAATCTGAACAGTTGCGGTCTGATTGGAATACCAAGCCAAAATTCCGATAGCATGCTTGGAATTGTTCACAAACTTATAATCCGGCCCCGGCCAGGATACGGTCGCATCTGTTCCCGGTGTTACATAAGACGGTGCAAAGGTATGTGCTCTTCTATAAGTAGTGGTTAGCCCCGCACGGAACACGGCATTATAGAGGGTAGAAGAAATCTGACAAACACCGCCGCCTACCTCTTCCACAACCTCTCCCTGATTGTATGCCGCAGCCGGCTTATAGCCTTTTTCCGCTGTTCTCTGTCCCACTACGGTGTTAAAGGAAAATTCTTCACCCGGCTGTAGAACCGTTCCGTTAACTGCCGCTGCGGATAGTTTTACATTCGCATTACGAAGCTCATTGGAGGTCGTCTTCGTAGTTACGGAGGCTATAATCTTATATTTGTCTTTGATAGAATCAGTGGATGCCGGAATAGCGGATCCCACTGTTTCCACCTCACCCGAAAAATTCTTAGCGTTAATCATGGATAAAATCTTATCCGCCGTATCACTTACATTAACGGCATATCCGTCTTTGGTTCCGCCAAATTCGAATTCCCCGGTAGATTTGTTATATTTTGTAATATCCCCGTTTTGAGGTGCCATTTTCCATACTATGGCAAGCTGATTGACATAGTCATTAATTTTCTTACTGAAATCGGGAAGCTGCAAAACATAGTCCGCTTGAGCCGCTTCTGTTTCGGATTCCGTTGTAGTCTCTTCTTTTTTCTTCTTTTTCTTTTTTTCTTTTTCCGTAGAGCTTTCTTCTGTGCTGCTCTCCGTCTCCAAGCTTTCCTTATAAGCGGTAAATATCTGATTTACAAAATTATGAATGCTTTCTTCCATAGGGTCAGGTATTGCAAATTCAGTTTTCCCCGGACGAATCGTAACATCCGAAAGCGTATTTGCAATCTTTACGATTTCTTCCGTTCCCTCATCATCCACTCCGGCTTCACTTGCACTGTTCTCTGTATGCTCAGGAAACTCCGGCATGGAAAAATACTGAATATTAGGATTGGCGTTTTTAATCACAATATTCCACTGATAGGATTTACGAAGAAAGTCTTCAACCTCTTCTTCCGTCATCCCCTTTAAATTCAATAATTCCGCGTCTTTTTTAAAGGCGGAATAGTCTAAATACAAGTCTTTCTGAATTGCATTCGGATTCATGGCTTCCGTCTCAACCGCGATTTCCGTTTCCTCATATTTTGCTCCGGGACGAGATAAGGCGTAAATAGCCGTTCCTAAGACTACCACGGCCAAAACACCTATTGCCACGATAGGAAAAGGAGACTTTTTGTTAGGTCTTCTTCCACCGCTTCGCCCTGTTCTACCGTACCTTTCGCTGTATGAGTGTGATGAACTCCTACTTCTGGAACTTCCTTGTGTTCTGCTGACTCCCCTTGACAATCTTCTTTGACTGCTTAGCATATTTTTCCTCTGTCTTCTATAAATAAGACCACAGGTTCCTCCTGTGTCTTTTCAAAATGTTTACCTATGCGCTTTCCATGGGTTTCATACGAGATACTGCACATTTTGCAAGTACCCCCGTTATGAACGAAATATCGCATCCTACTCGAGCGATACTCACTGTGAAACAAGAAAGGGCATCGTTTCTATTTCAGAAAACGACGCCCTTTATCATACCACAGTATTTTTTTTTGTGTAGAAAAACTTCCTAAAATCTTTCTTTACTCATTCACAAAATTGTAAGAAAAAGATTTAAGCTTTTACTACAAAATTCACAATCTTACCGGGAACATACACTTCCTTTAAAATACTGCCGGAAAGTTTATCCCCTAAAGCCTTTTTCGCCTCTGCCAAGATACTGTCTTTATCGATATCCTTCGCTACTTCCAAAACAGTCTTCACCTTACCGTTAATCTGTACCGGAACCTTGATTTCATCCGCTTCTCTTTCTTTATCGCTGTACTCCGGCCAAGTTGCGGAAAAGACGGAAGCCTCTCCGCCGCATAAGTGGTAGCATTCCTCAGCAATATGCGGTGCAAAGGGAGCCAAGAGAATAGAAAAGGTCTTTAAGGTCTCCAAATCCATTCCGCCTTCCTTCTTTGCGATATCCAGCATAGAGTTGTTGTACTCCATAAAGCCGGAAACCACGGTATTTAGATTAAAGCTTTCAAAACGCTCCTCAATATCATGAATTAAGTTATGGCGAAGGCGAAGCATTTCCTTTGTCTCAGCCACATTTTTCTCTTTGGAATCCAGCACCAGAGAATAAAAACGGTTTAAGAAACGGTAAACACCGTCAATTCCTCTTGCGTCCCAAGCGGCATCCAGCTCGGGAGGTCCTACAAAGAGCTCATAGAGACGCAGGGCATCACAGCCGTAATCTGCCACAAGATCATCCGGAGAAACCACATTTCCCATGGACTTGGACATCTTCTGTCCGTCCGGTCCCAAAATCATACCTTGGTTAAAGAGCTTCTTAAAGGGCTCCTTAAAGCCGACTACACCGATATCATAGAGGAACTTGGTCCAGAATCGGGAATAGAGCAGATGCAGCACCGCATGCTCTACTCCACCGATATACATATCTACCGGAAGGTACTTGTCCGCCTTATCTCGACTAATCAGCTCCTGATTGTTGTATTTATCCACATAACGGATAAAATACCAGGAAGATCCTGCCCACTGGGGCATGGTATTCGTCTCTCTCTTTGCCGCAGCACCGCATTTCGGACAGCTGCAATTTACCCATTCAGGAATTCCGGCAAGGGGAGATTCTCCCGTTCCGCTCGGCTCATAATGCTCTACCTCCGGAAGCTTCAAGGGTAATTCCTCTACCGGAACCGCAACATTGCCGCAGTTCGGACAATGCACGATGGGAATCGGTTCTCCCCAGTAACGCTGTCTGGAGAACACCCAGTCTCTTAATTTATAGCTGACTGTCTTCTTTCCGAGTCCCTTCTTCTCAATTTCTTCAGGAGCACTCTCCTTCAGTACGGAGGATTCCTGTCCGTTCCATGCACCGGAATTAATCATCACACCGCTTGCTTCCGTATAAGCCTCCGTAAGCTCCTCTTCCTTTCCGTCCTTGGAAATAACCTGCACAATCGGAAGATCGAATTTCTTCGCAAAGGCAAAGTCACGGGAATCATGAGCAGGCACACACATAATTGCGCCGGTTCCATGGTCTGCAAGTACATAGTCGGAGATCCAAACCGGAGTCTTCTTGCCGTTCATCGGATTAATCACATAAGCTCCGGTAAACACGCCGGTCTTGTCCTTATCCGTAACGGCCATTCTATCTACATTGGACTTGTTTGCCGCTTTTTGGATATACTCCTCAACCTCGGGCAGCTTCTCCGCTGTTGTAATCTTTTTTACTAAAGGATGTTCCGGAGCAAGAACCAAGAAGGTCGCACCGTAGAGCGTATCCGGTCTTGTGGTAAAGACGGTAATCTTCTCCTCTTTGTTCTCCAGCTTAAAGTCCACCTCCGCACCGTAAGAGCGGCCAATCCACTCGGCCTGCATCTTCTTTACCTTTTCCGGCCAATCCAAAGTGTCTAGGTCATCAAGTAAACGGTCCGCATAGGCGGTGATCTTTAACATCCACTGACGAAGATTCTTCTTCGTTACCGCGGTTCCGCACCTCTCACACTTTCCGTCCACTACCTCTTCGTTGGCAAGACCTGTCTTACAGCTTGGGCACCAGTTTATCGGGAACTCCTTCTCATAGGCAAGGCCCTTCTCAAACATTTTCACAAAGATCCACTGTGTCCACTTAAAATAATCGGGATCCGTGGTATTTAACTCCATATCCCAGTCATAAATTGCATTAATCTGCTGTAGCTGCCTCTTAATATTTTCCACATTCTTTTTGGTCGTAATAGACGGATGAATGCCCATCTTAATAGCATAGTTTTCTGCAGGAAGACCGAAGGCATCCCAGCCCATCGGGTGAATCACATATTTTCCCTTAATAAGCTGGTAACGGGACCAGGCATCGGAAATGACATAACCTCTCCAGTGTCCTACATGTAAACCGGATCCGGAAGGATACGGGAACATATCCAAACAATAGTATTTTTCCTTCTTATCATCTTTCGGATTAATGGGATTCTTCTCCCAGAATTCCTGCCACTTCTTTTCCACTTGCGCATGATTATATCTTGCCATGTTTCACCTCTATCTTCCTTCAACAATGCAATGTATTGTATAACCAAATCCCAATCCTCGTCAAGGTAAGGACTCCCGAATCTCAGCTATATCCTGTATAATTTACAGTAATTATCACGGTGCTGAACGCGCACTCTCAAAGCCCCTGTCCTTCGTTATCCCCATTCTATCCAGCGCCTTAAAGAAGAGCTTCGCATTTTTCCGGGAGATTCCGAACTCTTCCCGCAGGGCATCGATTGTCACTTCTCCTTCTTCATCCATTCTTATCATGGAGAAATTCTTTAATCCTTCAAAGAGTTTTCGGAGAGTATAGTATTCACCGTCAAGTCTTGTGAGTGTGCCTTTATCTTCCAGTGCAAAAACTACATCGCTTAAACGTTTTTTCTCCTCCGGAAGCCAAAAATAATCGGATAGCTTCATAAAGCTGTACTTTCGTTTTTGCATTTCATTTACCAATGCATTGGCAATCTTCGTATACTGAGTATCCTTAATCAGCTTATAATCCTTTAAGGCAATAAACCCCTCTCCAAAGCGAAAGCATCCCTTTTCTTCCCAAGCTTTTAGTAGCGCCTTATAGCTATTTTTGTTATAAGAAGAGAAATGTCTACTATAAAGTACCATAGGATTTTCCCCCAGCTTATAGGGATTCTTCTTATGAAAATCACGAAGGTAGTCCTCTACTTCTTTTCGAATAAGTATTTCCTCCTCGGAAAAAAGAGCAAAAAGTTCTCCATTCAACTTTATTGTAAATAAACTGTTGCTCGCAGCTTCTTCCTGATCATAAGGATTCCTTCGCATTATACTTTCCGCCTCTAAGATTTCCTGAATCTTCGGAAAGCCGCTAAAGCGTTTTATCAGCTCTGAAAAAGAGCTAAAGCTTCTTCTCCGCTTTTTAAGGAAAGAATAGAGCAGAGCCTCTTCCCCTTCCCTTTCCAATTCCTCTAAAAAACTAAGCGGAAATCTCCCTCTTCTGTGGCGTCCGGCGGGACAAGGGTCCAAAACAAGACCGCCCCCGACCGTTTTTCCCTCAGCATCATTTCGCAGAATAAAGCGGTCTTCAAAAACGGATACCGTCTTTTCCTCAAGTTGAAGCTGTACTAAAGCGGACTCCCCTTCTTTTATCTTTTCTCCCTGCAAAAAAATCAGCTTACACGGAATATGAGCAGTTCCTATCAGTAATTCCAAATGCTGATTATGCTTTATTTCGGAAATCGGAGAAATACACTCTATACGGCAGTCTAAAAGAAAGCTTGGCTGTAAACTTCCCTTTTCCGCTATAACATCCCCCTTTTTACAAGATGCTTTATCAATTCCTTGCAGATTCAGTGCTATTCTCTCTCCCGCAGAGGCGGAGTCCATATCTTTTCCATGCACCTGTATATTACGGACTTTCACTGCTCTTTCTGAGGGATAAATGATAAAATCTCTAGCGACTTCACCGTCTTCCCTGATTTCAGCGCCGTGTTTATCCTTTTGAATTCTACCGGAAAGTGAGGTTCCGGTAACTACGGTTCCGGCTCCCGCTACGGAAAACACTCTGTCTATAGGCATTCGAAAGAATCCTTTAGCCAACTTTCCCTCTATTTTTTCCGCTTCCTCCGATAAATACTCCTTTAAGGCCGAAATCCCCTCTCCCGTATAAGAGGAGAGCGGAAATATCTTTGGCTTCAGCTCACTATGAAAAAGTCTTCTATAAAGTTCCCTGAGTTCCTCCTCTCTCTTCAATATAAGAGCGGAGTCCACCAAGTCTATCATGCTTAGTACAAAAACAACTTTCTTGATTCCAAGAAGGCGCAGAATGGAAAGGTGCTCCTCCGTCTGCGGCATAATTCCTTCCTTTGCCGAAACAAGAAGGAGAACAAGGTCCATTCCCATTGCGCCGGAAACCATACTGCGAATAAATTTTTCATGTCCCGGTGTATCAATTAATGCAATGGTTTTTCCTGAAGCAAGTACAAGAGAGGCAAAGCCCAATTCAATGCTCATACCTCTTTCCTTTTCCTCCTTTAAACGATCTGTATCACAGCCGCACAAGGCTTTTACCAAGGCCGTCTTTCCGTGATCGATATGGCCGGCAGTGCCGATAATGAAATGTCTTTCCTCCATAATGATTCCTTATTATTAGAGCTAGCACTCTTCCTCTTATTCGTTTCAATAGCAATATTATTTTTGTAATTCTATCGATTCAATTTCCTCATCTTTAATTTCAGAATAGCCTTGGCTTTTTTGGCATCGGTGCGAACGAGATTATTTTCTCCCAGCACATTCGTTTCGATACCTTCCGCACTCTTGTTAATGTCCACAATGC
>CAUTEL010000090.1:0-7006 GCA_963537185.1 uncultured Oribacterium sp.
CTTTTATTTCCAAAAAACACTTGACTTTAGACAAGAGAAAAAAAGGCCAAGTAAGTAAAACTTACTCAGCCTTTTCAAAAAAATCTTACTTAATTTGCGCAGCAACCTCTGCAGCAAAATCTTCATTCTTCTTCTCCAGTCCCTCACCGGTCTCGAAACGAACGAAACGGACCAGGGAAAGCTCAGCGCCTGCCTGCTTAGCCACGCTCTCTACATACTGCCCTACAGTCTGCTTTCCATCCTCAGCACGAACATAGACCTGATCCACAAGGCAAACTTCCTTCAATTCCTTGTTCAGTCTTCCCTCAACGATACCGAGTAAAACCTTTTCAGGAGCATTCGGCTTCTCATTCTTTGCGGCAGCCAGAAGGATTTCCTTCTCACTCTTTAAGTAATCCTGATCCACTTCCGCACGAGTGATGTACTTTGGATTCAATGCCGCGATCTGCATAGCTACATTCTTAGCCATTTCCTTAACAGCATCGTTAACTACGGAGGACTTCACCTGAAGAAGCACACCGATTCTTCCGCCGGAGTGAACATAGTCCTGTACAAGGCCGTTCGGCTCTTCCAGCTTCTCAAAGCGACGGATGTTCATATTCTCTCCGATTACGGAAATCGTTGCTGAAAGCTGCTCGGAAACAGTCTTAGACGGATCAAGCTCCCACTTTTCTGCAAGAAAAGCGGTAATATCCTTAGCGTTGCTATTGAGTGCCTGTGCGGCAACTTCATCTACGAAAGTACGGAATTTCTCATTCTTTGCAACGAAGTCTGTTTCTGCATTAACTTCTACAACAATACCACGCTTTCCATCGGAAGAAAGCTTAGTAAAGGAAACGCCCTCGGCAGCGATTCTTCCTGCCTTTTTCTCAGCTCCGGCAAGTCCCTGCTCTCTCAAGTGCTCGATTGCCTTCTCCATATCTCCTTCCACAGCGGCAAGTGCCTTTTTACAAGCCATCATACCTGCTCCGGTTACTTCTCTTAATTCTTTTACCAATGCAGCTGTAATCTCTGCCATTTTACTTTCCTCCTCTTTCCTTTTATACAAGATATCCAGCATTCTTTCACGCAAGATTTCTTTAATTAATAAACAATCCCTTCTGTCTAAGGCCTAACGCAGAGCACAGAAGGGAGGTTTAATATCTTATTCTTCCTCTTTGGAGAAGTCTTCTTCGCTACTTGCTAAAGCGGCCTCTTCCTCAGTCATGTCGCCCTGCTTTGCTTCAATAACGGCATCTGCCATCTTAGCAACGATTAACTTAATAGCACGAATAGCATCATCATTACCCGGAATGATATAATCCAATTCTTCCGGATCAGCATTGGTATCTGCAATACCGAAAAGAGTAATTCCTAAAGAGTGTGCTTCCTGAACGCAAATCTTCTCCTTCTTCGGGTCAATAACAAAGATTGCATCCGGAGTCTTCTTCATATCCTTGATTCCACCTAAGTTAGCCTCAAGCTTAGCCCACTCCTTCTTCAAAAGAGTAACTTCCTTCTTCGGAAGAACATCAAATGTTCCGTCTTCAGCCATCTTCTCGATATCCTTCAGTCTCTGGATTCTGGAACGGATGGTCTTAAAGTTGGTAAGCATACCGCCAAGCCAACGCTCATTTACATAGAACTCACCGCAACGAAGTGCCTCAGCCTTTACAGCGTCCTGCGCCTGCTTCTTTGTTCCTACGAAAAGAACAGTTCCGCCGTTAGCTACGATCTGGGAAAGAGCATTGTAGGAATCATCAACGAGCTTTACAGTCTTCTGTAAATCGATAATGTGAATTCCGTTTCTCTCTGTGTAGATGTAAGGAGCCATCTTAGGGTTCCATCTTCTGGTTTGGTGTCCGAAATGTACACCTGCCTCCAATAATAATTTCATTCCAATTGCACTCATTTTATACCTCCTTGGTTTTTCTTCCCTTATATGCTGTGTGCAGACCGAAATCATCTCAAAAGACACCGTCGGTTTTTCATATAAGGTGATCATTTATTTCTGACAAGCAAACTTTTATGCTCTGTCTCTCTTCGTCTAAATTGGGCAGACAAAATCTCGCCTCAAAAAGACGCAAAAAATACTATAACAAATTCAATTCTCCTTGACAAGTATCTGTGGAAAGATATTTGTGCTTTAAAAAGAAAATCATTTCTAGGCCATAATCTCGCCTTCTTTTCTCTCTCCTATTTGTGCATCCTTCGCTTTTTGCCAAGTCATATAGTCACATTCCGGATAACGGGAGCAGGAATAAAATATTCTTCCTTTTTTACTTCTCTTTTTTACGCACTCCGCTCCGCAAGTAGGGCAGAGAAATCCGGCATACTCGACATAGGGCTTTGTATTCTTACACTCTGGAAAACCGGGACAGGCAAGGAACTTACCATGCGGACCATACTTCAACACCATCTTTCTTCCGCACTTATCACAGACTACATCCGTCTCCTCATCCTTGATACTGATTTTTTCCACCTCTTCCTTTGCTTTTTCAACCGCTGAGGAAAGATCCGGATAGAAATTTTCCACTATAGTTTTCCAAGATGTATTTCCGACACTGACCGAGTCCAAGAGGGATTCCAAGTTAGCTGTAAAATCTTTATCTACAATAGTCGGAAAATTTTGGGACATCATTTCGTTTACGGCATTCCCGAGCTCCGTAACAAAAAGGTTCTTCTTCTCCTTACTCACATATCTTCTTAAAAGGAGGGTTGCTATGGTCGGTGCATAGGTAGAGGGTCTTCCTATTCCGCCCTCTTCCAGGGCCCTTACTAAAGATGCTTCGGTAAAATGAGCGGGGGGCTGAGTAAAATGCTGTTCCTTCAACCACTCCTTTACCGGAAAACTATCCCCAATTTTCATAGGAGGAAGAGATACATTTTTCTCATTCTTATCTTCTTCCGACATATAAACAGCCAAAAATCCGTCAAACCGCAGCCTGCTGCCGTTTAAGCTAAATATATAGTCTCCTGCGGATAGCTTAATGCTTTCCGTCTCATATACTGCAGCCTCCATACGGGAAGCAATGAAACGCTTATAAATCAACTGATAGAGCTTATATTCGTCCTTTCCAAGGCTTTCCTTTGCTTCATAGGGTGTAATATCCAAGTAGCTTGGCCGAATTGCTTCGTGTGCATCCTGTATCTTTGTTTCTTTTTTCTCATCTACCTGTTTTTTCTGACAATAGTCTTCCCCGTATTCCGACTTGATTTTTTCAAGAACTGCCTGATGAGCTTCTTCCGAGATTCGCGTGGAATCCGTTCTCAAGTAAGTAATTAATCCTACTACTCCTCTTCCTTTGATTTGCACCCCCTCGTACAGACTCTGCGCAATTCGCATCGTTTTCTGAGTAGGGAAAGAAAGAAGCTTTGCAGCCTCTTGTTGCAAAGTTGAGGTCGTAAAAGGAAGCGGAGCCTTCTTTCTTCTCTCACCTTCCTTTTTCTCTATTACTGTGAGCTTTTCCTTCCCGATTTCCCGCAATATGGATAAAACCGTCTCTTCTTTATCCAAAGCAATGCGCTTTTCCTTGCCGTAAAAGGAAGCCTCCAGCGTTTTCTTTCCTATGGAAAATACGGCATCCAAGCTCCAGTATTCTTCAGGAACAAAAGCTGCTATCTCCGCTTCCCTATCACAAATCATTTTTAAAGCCACGGACTGAACGCGCCCTGCAGAAAGCCCTTTTCGAATCTTTTGCCAAAGTAAGGGGCTGATGGTGTAACCGACCAAACGGTCCATCACTCTTCTGGCCTGTTGTGCATTCACAAGATTTAAATCAATTTCTCTTGGATTTTTCAAGGCATTTTGAACGGCATTCTTCGTGATTTCATTAAAGCTGATACGAGAAATCTTTTTTTCGTTCTTAGCATCCTTTAACAGTTCATTTTGCAAATGCCAACTAATTGCCTCCCCTTCTCGATCCGGGTCAGTTGCCAAATAAATTTTATCGGCTTTTTTAGCTTCCTTTTTTAACTTACTTAAGAGATCTCCCTTTCCTCGAATAGTAATGTACCTTGGTTCATAGTCATTTTCCACATCCACCCCGAGAGAGCTTTTCGGCATATCTATTAAATGCCCCATCGTCGCATCAATCGTATAGTTTTTTCCTAAAAACTTACTGATGGTTTTTACTTTCGCAGGAGACTCTACGATAATTAAGTTATTTGCCATTAAAGAACCAATCCTCCCTGATTATGATTACACAGCCTCTTTGATAAAACGTGGACAATATAAACGATGAAGAAAAAAAATGCAAGACTTAGATACAGTTCGTCAAAAACTTCTCTTATAATAAGCATTGCTTTCAGAGATGCAGTATCCCGCTAATTCAAGCTGTAGTAAAATAGCGTATAAGCTTTTTAACGGCATACTTAATTCTCTTGATAAAATATCCACATGCTTTTTTTCCAAGTCCAAAGCCTCAAATACCTTTCTTTCTTCTCCCTCCAAGCTTAGCCTCCGTGCACTTTCTTTCTCCGAGTCAATGGAAAAGCATTCCAGAATATCTTCTTTACTGAGGCAAACAGCTGCTCCCTCTCTTATTAATTTATTACAACCTTTGGATAACGGGTCCGTGATTCTTCCCGGCACTGCAAAAACCTGTTTTCCCTGTTCCAAAGCCCTGTCTACGGTAATAAAAGTACCCGACTTTTCTTTTGCTTCCACAACAAGTAGAATATCTGAAAGGCCGGCAATCAAACGATTTCTTTCCACAAAATGGTGCGGTAAAGGAGGAGCCCCCGGAGAATATTCACTGATTACCCCTCCATTTTCCATGATTTTTTGATATAGCCTATAATTCACCGATGGATAGCAAATGTTCACACCACAGCCCAAAACCGCATAGGTTCTTCCCTTCGCATCCAAAGCACCAAGGTGCGCGGCACTGTCAATTCCGTATGCCATTCCGCTTATAATACTAATACCGTATTCCGAAAGCTCTCCGGCCAATTTTCTGGCGACAGCTTTTCCGTAATCTGTTCCGTCTCTTGCTCCGATAATCCCTACAGTATGCTCATCCTTTTCCGGCAATCTTCCTTTACAATAAATACAGGAAGGAGAATCGGGAATCTCTCTTAGTCTTTCCGGAAAAGCACTTTCTAAGGCCAGAATTTCTCGAATACCCGTATTCTTACTTGAATCCTCCCCTGCAAGAGGTCTTACTTTTTCATTTAATGCAGTTTCTTTTTCTTCCCCGATCATACTTCCTCCATCTAATACAACTTTTCTTCTACCACACGATAAGAAACAGCTTCCGATAAATGCGAAATTCCTATACTCTCTTCTCCTTCCAAATCGGCAATGGTTCTCGCTACCTTTAAAATTTTATGGTAGGTCCGCATAGAAAGATTCTTTAAAGAAAAAATCTTTTTCATAAATTCCGCTTCCTCTTTTCCTAAAGGGCAATATCTTTCTATTTCCGCCGGCCCCATTTGACTGTTCCACGAAATATTCGTTTCAGAAGAAAACCTTTTTATCTGTCTCTCCCTCGCCTTTTCCACTTGCCTTTGCAGCTCTGAAGAGCTCATTCTTCCCTTCCCTCCCATGGCCTCCTCTAAGGAAACCGGAGGAAGCTCTATAGATAAATCTATCCTCTCTAAAATCGGTTTGGAGAGTCCTCTTTGGTAGGCTCTTATCTGTCCCGGTGTACAATGACATCGATTTTTGTCAGGATAAAATCCACAGGGACAAGGGTTCATAGCCACAACCAAAATACAATCCACCTTATAGGAAAAAGACTGCTGAAGACGATGTAAAACTACCTCTTTTTCTTCCAGGGGCGCTCTTAATGCTTCTATGGTCTCTTTTTTAAAAAGCGGAAATTCATCCAAAAACAATACCCCTTTGGTAGCTAAGGCAAGCTCTCCGGGAACCAAATTCCCCCGTATCATTCCCCCAAGCAAAGTGTTTTGACTGATTGCACAATGAGGGGCCCTAAACGGTCTTTCCTCTATCATGCCTTCATCTGAAGAAAGCTTCCCCGCAATTGAATAAATTTTACTGACCTCCAGTTTTTCCTCCTTACTGAGTTTCGGTAAGATTCCGGGAATCCTTTTTGCCAGCATGCTTTTCCCCGTTCCGGCCGGACCGGAGAAGAGTAATGCATGCATTCCGGAAGCTGCTATCACAGAGGCGCGAATCCCCGCTTCTTGTCCCAGAATATCCAGGAAATCCAGTTTTTCGTGATTGAGCTTTTCCATTAGCGTAGAATTCTGCAAGCCAATTGCAATTTTTTTAGGAAACACTGCAGCTGTCCGCTTTTCTCCATTCCTCATTAAATCCTCATTCTGTCCGTTTCTTTTTGGTTTTTTCTTTCTAAGCATATAGCGCAAGGACTTTTCCGGAAGTATATGAAGAAAATCCTCTACGGATGAAACAGGTATCACCTTTAATTTTTCGCAATTTCTTGCTTCTTTTTCATCCTCCTTCCCTACAAACACCCCCTCAATTCCGGCTTTTTCCATAGCCAAAGCCATAGGAAGGACACCGGGAATATGCTTGACCTCTCCATCTAAGCCAAGCTCTCCCAAAAAGGCATAATTTTCATAAGGAAACTCCTTTATATCCTGCGTGGAGCAAAGCATTCCCACCAATATAGCAAGATCAAAGGACGTCCCGTTCTTTCGCACATCAGCCGGTTGGATATTAATTGTTATTTTCTTTGGCGGAAGCTCAATTCCGCTATTCTTAAGCGCAATACTTGCCCTGTCTACCGCCTCTCGTACCGAAGGAGAAACATTTCCTACCATAGTGGTATGCGGTAATCCGTTGCACTCATCCACCTGTACTGAAAAAAGATAGGCATTCAGTCCCACGAGCCCTGCAGAATACACCTTGGTCAGCATAGAAACCCTCCCTGAAAAATATTTAATATTTGAGCAGACCTTCACTCAGCCTTTTTAAAATATCCCACCGAACAAAAGCTGTTTTAATCAAAGAAACGAAAATAAAAATAGGCCTGGTCACAGTCGACAAAGGAAAACATTGGAAAATATCTGATCATTAAATGCATATGAATGAGAG
>CAUTEL010000091.1:0-6936 GCA_963537185.1 uncultured Oribacterium sp.
GCTGTAAACTTTGCTTAAAATGGAAAAAAATATTTTTCTTTATAATGACAATAGTAGGACCTGCGTTAATAAATAAATCGTAAGGCTGTCATGAGAATTCTTAAAAAGAAGAACGATGGGAGGAAAGAAGTATGCAATGTCATAACTGTGGCAAAGAAAATGCAAATGGAGCAAAGTTCTGTAAATATTGCGGAACATCCTTGCCGGAGAAGCAGGAAGCTGCGAAGATTCAGGGTGTTGAGTATGAAGCAGTAGAGCCGAATCGAAGCTCTGCTGAAAGTAAAGAAAAGCCGGAAGACGATAGAAAAGAAGAGAGGGTCGAAGTGGAAAAGGGAAAAACAAGTCCGATAGTTCTTATTTCCGCGGCAGTGTCACTTGTCGTTTTACTTCTTTTTGCCCTGTTTTTTGCTTCTTCCGGAAGCGGTATCAATCTGAATAAGTATATGAGCATTGAAACGGAAGGCTATGAGGGCTACGGAAAAACAAGGGTTTCTATTGATTGGGAGGAAATTGAAAAAAAATATGCCTCCAAGCTGAGCTTTACAGAGGCTGCAAGAGATGAATACGGCATGTTTATTTCTATGATGAGCCCGGTAGAAATTCTTCGTGAAAATGTACATCTTAAGTTAGACAAGAGCAGTGCCTTATCGAACGGAGATAAGGTGAGCTATACTTGGGACATAAATGAAGAGAGAATCAACAAGTATGTAAAATGTAAGCTGAAGTGGAAGGATGGAGAGCATAAGGTATCTTCTCTTCAAGAGGTCGGAACCATGGATGCCTTTGAAAAATTGGAGCTGCAGTTTTCGGGAATAGCCCCGAATGGAGAGGCTTTTCCGCAATACCACGGAAATGGTGTTACGGTTTACGACTTCCAATTGGATAAGAACAGCGGCTTAGCCAATGGAGATATTGTGACAGTTTCCATATCCGAAGATTCGGTAGAAAAGTTTGTTGAGAACTACGGTATGGTTCCTAAGGAAATGAAAAAGCAGTATACAGTTAGCGGACTGGATAAGTATGTAGACAGAGCTGCGGAAATTGATGCTGAGACGCTAAAAAGCTTGCAGGCACAAGCCTGGGATGAATACCAGGAACTTATGACTGATTGGTCTTCAGAGGCAAGCTTGGAATCCTTTAACTTTATCGGGACCTATCTCTTGACTAATAAGTCAAAAGACGCATGGGAGCAAAACCGCTTATATCTGGTTTATCTTGTAAAGTCCAGAATTAACTATAGTGGAAGCAGTGGAAGCTTTAATAAGCTGAATGATGTTTACTGGTTCATTTCTTTCCCGAATTTGCTCTTGAAAGCGGATGGAAAGGTAGAAGTGGATGATATTTTAAACGGCTCCATGCCCTTATCAAGATTTTATGTAGATTCCGGCTTGAGTAACGGTTGGTTTGATACATTGAAATGGTATTATTACGGATTTGACAGTCTGGAGAGCTTATATAAATCGGAAATTACAAGAAATTTGTCTAGCTTTAATCATGAGGATAAGGTTGATGAAACGACAGTAAATCAAAATGCCGCTGCAGACTCTACTTCGGAAAACTCCGCAACGGAAAGCGGCACAGAGAATACTACGGTAACGGAGACTGCTACAACAAAGATTAGCAGAGCGGGTAGTGCGGAATATCTGCTTTCCGACAGCGATAGTAGACTAATTGGGAGGGAGGATTTAATTAATTTAACTCCTGAGGAATGCAAAATCGCAAGAAACGAAATTTATGCTCGGCACGGTAGAAAATTTAAAGATGCTGGACTTCAGGCCTATTTTGAGTCTTGCCCCTGGTATACCGGAAGAATAGAGCCGGAGGCCTTCGCTGATTCGTATTTGTCGGAGGTGGAGAAAAAGAATAGAGATACCATTGTTGCATTTGAGCAGGAAATGGGTTACAACAAGCATTAAGCAGACTTTCTTACTCGGCATTGAGAAAGACGGAAGGCATAAATTTATAGAAAAGAAGAGGAGAGCTATATGGCGGAAAATAACGAAACAAAATCTTTGGTAACGGCAAGGCAGGTTATGCGGGTACTTGCTATTATAGGAATTGTGGTGGTATTTTGCCCCGGATTTTTGGTGTCCTGCTCGGGACAAAGCATGAATGTAAGCGTTATGACAGCGGTAAAGGGAATTTCCATATATGGGGAGGTCATTGCAAAGCCCCAGCCCCTTATGCTTATCTGCTTGTTACTGCCGATAGCAATTTTGGCACTTTTATTTGTGAAAAATATTTCCGAGAAGCAAGCTGCACTCATAATTGCCGTTTGCGGAATTCTGGATTTTGTCATTTGGTTTATTTTTAAATCCGTGGTGAAAAGTATTGCGGAGAAGAATTACTGTGAGTTTAAGACTACGGGCTGGTATTTATTGAACAACCTGCTTTTGCTTTTTATTATAATTTTCGCCGTACTGATTCTTTTACAAAAATTGGAAATGGATACGGATATTCTTTCCGTCCTCTCGGGAGGCGGCACACAGGGGGCACTCAATAAGATGTCCGATTCCCTTACGAAGATGTCCGGCGCAGTAAATGACTTGGCCGGAAAAGCCGTTTCCAAGGTAGAGGAGATGGAGGAAAAGAGAAAAGCGGAAAAGAAAAAGGCTGAAGAGCAGAAAAAGGCCGATACTGATTTTTGTGAGGAATGTGGAAGCGAGCTTGAAAAAGAAAGTAAATTCTGCTCGTCCTGTGGAGCAAAGGTTCCTGAAAAAAAGCCGGAGGCGGTTGAAGAAAAGCCGAAGTTTTGTCAGGAATGCGGGAAGCCTCTGGATTCCGATGCCGTATTTTGTAAGCACTGTGGGACTAAGTGCTAATGTGCATTCCTCTTTGAAATATTAAATTTCTATAATTTATTCCCGAAGCTTGAAAAATGTTGTAAAATATCAAGAAGTTATAGATAACTAACAAGATAGGGAGGGGCAGAGCATTTGGTATAGAAGGGCTCCTCAAAGAGAAAGAAGGATAATTATGGGAAATGCCGTAGTACTTTTGTTTGTAGCTTTTTTGATTGTTCTTATTATACGGGCTTTACGGAAGGAGCACAAAGAGAGCGGATCCTGTGCCTTCTGCAGCTATGCGAAGGCGGGAAAATGCGACCATGTGGGACATGAAGAACTGGATCATCAGGATTTCCACCTGACGAAGGAACAGCAGGCCATTCTTGACAGGCATAGCAGGAATAGAAAGAAAGCATAGTAGTTTTTTGAAAATTTGGGTACAATACTAGTGAAAACGCAATTTTTTTCATAAAGGAGTATTATATGTTATGTATTGAATCGCCCAAACTACGCGTGGAAATAAAAGAAAAGGGAGCCGAACTCTCCTCTGTTTTTGATAAGGAAAAGGGGAGAGAAATGCTTTGGCAAGGGGAAAAGCCTTGGACAGAGCAGGCTCCTATTTTATTTCCCTTTATTGGTCGTTTGCAGGGGAAAAGGTATTATTACAATGAAAAAAAATATTCTATGAGCTTGCACGGCTTTGCCAGAGAAAGCCTCTTTCGCGTGGTAGAAAATGACAAGGAATCCTGCCTTTTGGAGCTTCGCGATACTGCGCTAAGCAGGGAATCCTATCCCTTTTCTTTCCGCCTAAGACAGTCCTACAGGCTGGAAGGAGCAAGCCTTCTTGTAGAGACAAGGGTAGAAAACCTAGGGGTGGAGACAGTTCATTTTGCCTTGGGCTTTCATCCGGGCTTTACACTTTTTTCTGAAGAAGAAAAAATTTCGGACTTTGAAGTCAGCTTTCCGAAGCTGAAGGAAGATAAGCTGGAACAGATTCTTTTCTCGGGAGACTGCCTTACGGAGAAGGAGAAAGGAAGCTTTGCCTTAGAGGACAAGAGCTTTTCTCTTTCTTCTACACTTTTTCGGAAAGATGCTTTGGTGTTTTCCGGAAGTCAGTCTGCACTTTTTCTTCATAAAAAGGGAGAAAAACAGGGGATTTATGTGGAATATCCCGACTATCCTTATATCGGCCTATGGCAACCCTACAGAAAAGGGGCTCCTTTCCTCTGCATTGAACCGTGGACATCGCTTCCCGGAAGAGAGGGGATAGAGGAAGACATTGCCAAGAGAGCAGACTTTATTTCTCTCTTACCGGAAGAGGAGAGAAGTTTCCATATTAAGATCAGTTTTATGCTTTAAAGCTTTATGCTTTCAGCATACTGTTCTACTTCATTTCCTTTGTATAGTAATACAGAATCACAAGGAAGGAAAATGCTTCCGAACAAGGGAAGGCAAGCCATACACCGACCATTTTCCAAATGGAGGAAAGAAGGAGGGCAAAGAAAACAATGGCAAAGGTACCGCGAATGAGGGAGCTAAGAAAGGCGGGTTTCGGGTTGTTGGTTGCAGAGAAATAGGAAACCAGGAGGGTATTTACTCCGCCGAAGATAAATGCCCAAAAGTAAAGTGCTATACCCTCTGCTGCTGAAGAATGCAGTCTCGCGTTATTTTCGCTGTTAAAGAGGGCAATAAAGAAATCGCTTTTATAGTTTACAAAGAATATGATGAGGGTAGCGAAGATAAGAGAGGTGACAATACCGTATTGCAGATATTTTTTCAGCATTTTACTGTCTCTTTTTCCATAGCTGTGACTCATTAGAGGCTGAACACCCTGCGCCAAGCCGCTAAAAATGGCACTGCAAACGGAGGAGATATTGGCAATAACACCATAGCTTGCGACACCGATATTTCCGGATAGATTCAAAATCAGCATATTAAAAGTGGTAATCGTGACGGCGTTAGCGATTTCTCCGACAAAATTGGAAAGACCCAGCTTGCAGCAGGCAAAGAGATGCTTGAATCGAGGTGTCTGCCAGCCGAAGGGAATGGTATTTTTCTTTCCACAGTAATGAAAAAGGCAAAAAAGCGAACTGACGATGGGGGAAATTCCGGTTGCAAGTGCAGCTCCCGCCATCCCCATATTCATGGGGAACATAAAAATATAGTCGAAGACTATGTTGAAAAAGCTGGCAAAAACCGATCCCATCATGGCTATGGAAGGGTTGTTGTCATTTCGCACATAAGCACTTGTCGCATAGGCCGACATATAAAAAAAGGCAAAGGGAAGAATGGTTCGAACATAAGGAATGCCCAAGTTCTGAAGGGTGTGGTCCGCCCCCAAAAGCTGTAATATTTGTCTTGGGAATAAAAGCCCGCCCAGCATGAAGGGGAGGCTGAAGACGAGATTCCAAAAAAGAGCCTGTAAAAAAAAGGAGCTTACATCCTTTCCCCTGGCCTTTCTGATACTGTATCTTGTAGCGCTTCCTATTCCGAGCATGGAGCCGAGGGCATTCATCATACCATAGAGTGGAAGGACCAGATTTAATACTGCAAGTCCGTCACTTCCCGCATAGGAAGCAATAAAATAGGTATCAGCCAAAATATAAATCGAAATCCCTATCATAGCAGCTACGCTATGACTTACATATTGGATAAAGCTCTTCATAAACAATCCTCTGACTAAGCATAAAAATAGGAACTTTTTATTTGCCGTTTTTGCAAAATAAAAATCCCGGTAGTATAATGAAATGCATATTTTACTATATTTTTTCGTATTTTCCTATCCTAACACGGGAGGGGGAAATTTCGCAAGCCGGCTCCAGTGAAACTGCTTCCTACATCATTTTTACGGAGCTTTTGGTATGGGGCAGGGAGAACAAATGAGGAAAGTTCTTACGGAAGAAGAAAAATACAAACAAATGATGGAAGAGCCTGTGCACACTCTTATTCCGCGTCTTGCGCTTCCGTCCATGGTATCAATGATTGTAGTGGCTGTGTACAATATGGCAGACACTTTTTTTGTGTCTCAGCTAGGTACCTCCGCTTCCGCTGCAGTGGGAGTGATCTATTCCATGGTGGCGATTATTCAGGCTATCGCCTTTATGATCGGAATGGGCTCGGGAAATGAGATTTCCCGTCTATTGGGAGCGAAAAAACAGGAGGAGGCGGAGCACTATGTGGCTATCGGCTTTTTCACGGAAATCTTACTGGGAGTATCTATTGCGATCTTTTCTATTATTTATATAGAAGCTCTGGTCTATGCGCTTGGCTCTACCAAAACGATAGCTCCCTATGCGATAAGCTATGCCAAATATGTCCTTCTCGGAACTCCCTTTATTATGGCCTCCCTCGGTATGAACAACATGCTTCGCTTCCAGGGGAATTCCTTTTATTCCATGCTGGGAATTGCGACCGGAGGCATTCTGAATATGTTTCTGGATCCGCTTTTTATTTACGGCTTTCATATGGGAATCAGAGGTGCAGCGCTTGCAACTACACTTAGCCAGATTGTATCCTTTTCTATCTTACTTTATCAATGTAATAGGATGCCTGCGTGTATCAGTGTTTCCTTTAAAAACTTTAAGCCGAGCTTGAAGCGTTATAGCTTGATTTTCCGCTTTGGCCTGCCTAGTCTTGCCAGACAGGGAATTGCGGGAGTGTCCACAATTATTCTGAATTTTTCAGCACACCCTTACGGAGATGCTGCCATTGCCGCTATGGCAATTGTCATGCGTATTATCATGTTTTTAAACTCCCTTGTCATCGGATTTGGGCAGGGCTTTCAGCCGGTTTGCGGCTATTGCTACGGGGCAAAAAACTATAAGAGAGTGGAAGAGGCGTATCGTTTCAGCCTTAAGGTATGCTTTCTTATGCTGATGGTTATGGGAACAGCGGTTTTTATCTTTGCAAAGCCTCTGATTACGGTATTTAGAAAAGGGGATGCGGAGGTAATTCGTATCGGTTATTTGGCACTTCGCCTGCAATGTCTTACCATTCCGCTCTCAGCCCAGATTACAATGGCCAATATGTTCAGCCAAACTACGGGATATCCCTTCCGCGCAAGTTTTGTAGCTCTTCTTCGGCAGGGAATCTGTCTGATTCCGGTGCTACTTATTCTGCCTCCCGTCTTCGGACTGCTCGGCGTACAAAT
>CAUTEL010000092.1:0-6934 GCA_963537185.1 uncultured Oribacterium sp.
GAGAAAAACTTGGATTGAACTCTCTCTATAAACTCGCTAAAATAGTAAGGTCTTTTTCTTATCGATTTGGATTGAATTGATATAGATTTTAAGAGGAAAAAATAGACTCAAAAAAGGCAATGCATTTTTTAATTTTTTGTATAGAAAGAAAGGATAACTATATGGCAGAACAAAATAACAGCTCCTGTTCCTCTCACTGCGGCTCCTGCTCCGCAAATTGCTCAAGTAGAACTACGGGAATTGAAAAGCTTCCCTTAGCGGAAGGCTCTTCTGTAAAAAAGGTAATTGGCATCGTATCCGGCAAGGGCGGTGTAGGTAAGTCTACCGTCTGCTCTCTTCTTGCTTCCGCAATGAACAAGGAGGGCTTTCATGTCGGTATTTTGGATGCGGACATCACCGGACCATCCATTCCGAAGGCATTTGGTCTCCTCCACGACGGTGTAGCCTTAAGTGAGGACGGAAAGTCCATGGTACCGGAAACCAGTAACGGCGGTGTGGAAATCATTTCCACCAATCTTCTTTTGGAAAATGAAACCGACCCCGTAATTTGGAGAGGTTCCATGATTGCCAATGCGGTAAAGCAATTCTGGCAGGAGGTCGAGTGGAAGGAAATTGACTATCTCTTCGTAGATATGCCTCCCGGAACAGGTGATGTCCCTCTCACCGTATTCCAGTCCCTTCCGATTGACGGGGTAATTATTGTGACTTCCCCACAGGATCTGGTGTCCATGATTGTGGAAAAGGCTGTTCGTATGGCGGAGAAAATGCATGTTCCCATTCTCGGTATTGTAGAAAATATGTCTTATCTCCTCTGCCCGCACTGTGACGAAAAAATAAATGTCTTCGGAGAAAGCCATATTGAAGAGCTTTGTCAAAAGGAAGGCTTGGAGCTTCTTGCAAAGCTTCCTATCGATCCGCAGAATGCTTCCTTTATGGATGCCGGAGCTGTGGAAGCCATTGATACAAAAGAAAGCTTGAAATCTGCTATAGCATGCTTAAAGAAGCTTCTCGTATAAAAGAAAAAAAATAGGAGCTTACTCAGCTCCTATTTTTTGTGCAAAAAGGATTCGCATCTTAAATAACATTGCTTCTCTGTAGAAGCTTCATTTTAAAATAGAGGTTTAGGAGGATTACTTCCTTCTCCAAGTCCTGATGAAATTGCTTCTACAACAGCATCTAAGGCTTCCTCTTCATCTACACCGCTACATTCCACTCTGACCATGCTTCCCTTTTTTACACCGGCAGCCATAACATTCAAAACAGACTTGCCAATAATTTTCCGTTCTCCATAGTAGAGGACTATTTCGCTCTTAAAACGTATGCAAGTTTGCGTCAAAACACCTGCAGGACGGAGATGCAGTCCTGATTCATTGATGACTTTCACTTCTGCACAAACCATACTCAAACCTCCCTAATGCTTTTTGCTTTTTCTTTATTTCGTTGAAGACTTTCCGCCTTAGAAAATTCGCATCCACAGTAATCTTGTCGGTATAAGTCATATTGCTTTGAAAGCTCTACCGATCGAAGATAACGTCCTTTTTTCTTAAAATCCGAGGGCAAGAAAGGAATACCGTATTTTTCTCCAATTAAATCTCCAAGCTTATTCAATCTTTCAGCATCCTTTAAAGGAGATATACTTAAGCTGGTACAATAATAATCGAAGGGCTTCTCGGGATGCTCCATGTTCCATTTTTTTCCAAACTTAGCTGTTTCTTCCAAACGAAGTCGAAAACAGGCTGTACACCTCTCGCCTCGTTCAGGCTCCTTTTCCAGCCCTTTCGCACGCTCCAAAAACTCCTTATGCAGGTAGTTTGTAATTATGCAATGGATAGCCAGCCTCATTTCCTTTATCAGTCTTTGGCATTCTTCCGCCCGACGATAAAATTCAGCCTCATTTTCAATATTAGGGTTATAAAAGAACAAGGTGATATCAAAATGTTCTGAAAGAGCTTCCAGTACCGCAGTAGAGCATGGAGCACAACAAGCATGAAGTAAAAGTCTTGGCTTCAATACAGTGCTATGTTCCCGTAATACTGCTTCCATTAAAAGCTCATAGTTCTTTTTTTCATTCATATTCTTTACTGTAAGAAATCGCGAATCCGTTTGGAGCGAACCGGATTTCTTAGCTTTCTAAGCGCTTTTGCCTCAATCTGACGAATACGCTCACGCGTTACATTGAACTCTCTTCCTACCTCTTCCAATGTTCTCGGATGTCCGTCCTCCAAACCGAATCGAAGTACAATAACCTGTCTTTCTCTTTCTTTTAAATCATCCAACAAGCTATCTATATGCTCTCTAAGCATAACGGATTCCACATTACCTTCCGGAGAAAGAACATTCGCATCCGCAACGAAATCCCCTAAATTGGAATCGTCTTCCTCACCGATTGGCGTTTCCAAAGAAGCCGGTTCTCTGGCAATCTGCATGATTTCCTGCACCTTCTCTTCTGTCATATCAAGGTGCTCCGCCAGTTCCTTTATCGACGGCTCATATCCAAGCTCCAAGGTGAGCTTTCTCTGCATCTTGGACATCTTATTAATAGTTTCCACCATATGTACCGGAACACGAATTGTTCTTGCCTGATCAGCCAGTGCACGGGTTACAGACTGACGAATCCACCATGTTGCATAGGTAGAAAGCTTAAAGCCCTTCTCAGGATCAAATTTTTCAACACCCTTAATAAGGCCTAGATTTCCTTCCTGAACCAAGTCAAGAAAGCTCATTCCTCTTCCGGTATAGCGCTTGGCAATGGAAACAACAAGACGAAGGTTAGCTTCAATAAGTCTTTGCTTTGCATACTCGTCTCCCTCCTGCTTCTTCATCGCAAGAGAATATTCCTCTTCAGCTGTAAGAAGAGGAACTGTACCGATTTCCTTTAGATACATACGAACCGGATCTTCCGTACCGATTCCTTCCAAAAGGTCTACTGCATCAAGGTCTATTTCTTCGCCTTCTTCTTCCTTGGAAAAATCATCGTCCTCCAAGCCGAGCAGCTCATCCTCCGCATCTTCCTTTTCATCTCCGGTTTCCAGTTTTTTCAAAGCATCTTCATCTACTATAGGAGTTACTTCCAAGCCTTTGTTCTCTAAAAGGAAAAGAAAGCTTTCCATTTGCTCGTCTGTAAAAGAAAGATCCTTTACAGCAGATTGAACTTCTCCCATGTCAATAGAGTTTTTATTTCCCTTTGCCTTATTCATTAACTCTTCAATGATTTTTTCTAATTCTTCTCTTTCCAACTTATCTTCCTTTCTTTAGGACTAAGTCCAAAGGCTAATTCCAGAAATCACACTAAGTATCAATAAGATTACCGCTACAATTATTTGAAAATATTTCTCCTTTCCGTCCTCCATTCTTCGTTCAATAAAATGAAAGATACGAAGAATAAAAGCAAAGAAAAATATGAATGGAAACAGCACACGATTCTCATCCGGATTACTGAGTGCCATTACAGCCATTATGAAAATTATGAGGCCAAGAATCCCATACAGTATATCTACCTTATGACTGGGAATCTTTCCTCTTGATCTTCCAATCATCTTCCGCCTCCAAAACCTCTCCCATCGGGTACAAATCAATTACCGAACATTCTTTAGTTCAGTTATCCACAAGATCTTTTAACTATGCCTCATTATCCCCCGGCTGTCGTTGTCTAAGCACTTCATACATAAGGATACTTGCGGTACTGGCCACATTTAAGGATTCTATCCGGCCAAGCATTGGAATACGAATCCATTTATCAGCTAATCGGCTTACACTGTCGGAAAGTCCATTCGCTTCATTTCCCAATAAAAAAGCGGAAGGCCCCTTAAAGTTCGATTTATAAAAGCTGTTCTCTCCGGAAAGATGTAGGGCATATAGCTGTACCGACTTCTCCTTTAGTTCCCCGCACAAGTTCTCGAGATCTCCCACTATACTGAATGGAACCCTAAAAAGAGAGCCCATTGTAGAGCGAACCGCCTTCGGACTGAAAATATCAACACAATTGCCGCTCATAAATATATGAGAGATACCGGCAGCTTCTGCAGTTCTAAATATTGTCCCTAAATTTCCCGGATCCTGTATATCTTCCAAAATCAGAAAGAAGTCACCTTCTCCCTGCCTACGATCCGGAATAGAAATTTTCGCAAGAATCCCTTGCTGACTTTTTGTCGTGGAAATGCTTTCCATAGCCTTCCCGCTTAAAACAAAAACTCGATTATCCTCCCTACTAAGACCTAATGGCAGCTCTCCGGTATACTCTTCAGTGATAAATATTTGTACAAGAGAAGAAAGAGGCAAATCCCTTAACAAGCGCTCTCCCTCTCCTATAAAACAGCCTTTTTCTTTTCTTTTTTTTCCTTTTTTACTGAGTTCTCGAATTTCCTTTAGTAATGCATTTGCAGGTGAATCAATTCTACGCATTCAGCCCTTACCTATCCTTCTCCTACCTCATAAGGAGCAACGAAAAATCATTCGGCACTCACTGTGAACTTGAAGTATAGCAAAAAATTAATTTTTCGTCTATAAGCACTCTTCAATTTCTTCCAGTTCCTTTATCCAAACTGCAGAAGAGGCATCACTGGCTTGCCGTAGATCGCCTCTCGGGGAAAGGCCGATTCTTCCCACCTTTGGACCATCCGGTACGCAAGATCGCTTAAATTGCTGGGAAAAGAATCTCTTATAAAAGGTTTTTAAGGTACTTAGAATTTCTCTCGGACTATATTCCCTTTGACAGTTTATTCTCTTATACACTGCCAAATTTTTTCCGGAAAAAGCATGGCAGGCAAGAAAAAATATCTTTTTTGCAGAAAATCCATAACGAAGGTGCATGTAAAGAAAAAAGTCGTGCAGTACATACGGCCCTAAGATTTCCTCCGTTTTTTGCAGAATTTCTCCATTTTCATCGGGAGGAAGAAGCTCCGGACTAACCGGAAGATTTATGATATTTTCAAGCAAAGCTTTCAAGTTTTCAGCTTTGTTTATTTCTGTTTTAGTATCTGCAGACTCTTTTAATTCCTCTGCAAAACTTCGAAGAATCATCGGTATTGCGGTTTTTGGAATATCACAGTTTACATTGTACATGGACATATGGTCTGCATTATAGGTGGAAAATCCCAAAGCGGACTCAGACAAATCCCCCGTACCGACTAGTAAAGCGGATTCTTTATTGGCTAAGTCCATAAGAATCTGTGTTCGTTCTCTGGCCTGCGCATTTTCAAAAACAACATCTCTCTTGTTTTTATCATAAGCTATATCTTTAAAATGTTGTAAAACAGCGTCCTTAATGGAAATTTCCCGCATATCGGTACCAAGAATTTTTGCACATTCCAATGCATTTTTATGCGTATCTTTACCGGTGCCGAAGGAAGGCATAGTTACTGTCAAAATATCCCTTAAGTCATAGCTCAGGAGCCGGAAACATTTTACAGAAACTAAAAGTGCCAAGGTGGAATCCAATCCCCCGCTAAGCCCCAGAATCACCTTCTTAGCGCCTATATGCTGAAGTCTTTTCTTTAGCCCCTGTACCTGAATGCTGAGAATTTCTTCCCCTCTTTCAAAATCCTTAGAAGAATCCAAAGGAAGAAAAGGCATAGGATTAATAAAGCGCTTCAATGAAAGAGAGTTATCCTTATCTTGAAAATTATCCGGCTTAGTCTTGGCCTTTTTCCATGGAACAGACAGTTTTTTACTGATTTTCTCAAGGAAATCTCCGGAAATTCCTTGCGCAGAAAAGTCCGCCTTATAAAGTGTAAACGGAAGCTCTAAAGCTTTATCTTCAATGCTTTCAAAAGTATTTTGTTTGATTCTTTCTCTCCACAACAAAGATAAGTCAATTTCACTAAAGCTCATTCCTTCATAAAATCGAGGGGATTCAACAAGTATCTTCCCATTTTCAGCCACCATGCTATGTGCTGAGAAAACCATGTCTTGCGTAGATTCGGAGGGACCGGCACTGGTATAGATATAAGCATTATGCAGGCAGCCGCTGTAATGCTGCACAAGAGCTCTTCTGCTGTCATTTTTCTTAATTAACGCATCGGAGGCTGTAGTATTGGCGATAACTGTCGCCCCCATCAGACAATGTGTCACAGAAGGAGGGTTAGGCACCCATAAATCCTCGCAGATTTCCACAGCAAGGCGAAAGCGTTCGTCATTATCTGCAGTAAAGTGCAAGTGTATTCCGAAAGGAATATCTCCATCCTTTTCCAAAAGGTCCGGAATCAACTCTACTTCCTCTCTTCCTTCCTGGAAATAACGCTCCTCATAAAATTCGCTATGGTTCGGAAGATGTCTTTTAGGAACAATTCCCAGAATCATACCTCCCTGCATAACCACTGCCGTATTAAACAGCTTCCCTCTATGAACCAGAGGATATCCGAAGACAAAGAGCACAGGGCTTTTCTTCGTTTTCTCGGAAAATATTCCTAAAGCCTTTTTACAGGCTTCCTGCAGACTTTCCTGCAGAAGCAAATCATTTGCAGTATAGCCGGAAACTGCAAGCTCCGGATATACCAAAAGGGAGACAGCTTCTTTTTCTGCCTCCTTTACCCATTTCAGCATTTCTTCTACATTATAAAATGGATCGGCAACCCTAAGATTAGGGCTTACCGTCGCCACTCTGACAAAATCCTTCATGCTTTGCTCCTACTTTTTTAAATTCTAAACGAATATCCGAAACTAATGCGGTATTTCATAGTATAGTTTAATTTCCAAAAGTTCTTCCTTCGTAGAATTCAGAAGTTTTTTTCTACTGCTTTTATGATATACCACATCGATACTCAGTTCTCCCGCCATATAGAGATACTCATACTCTTTATCGCTTCTTACCCATAAATAATAGGATATAATAAGTGAAAAAACAAAGAAAAAAAAGGGAAGTGAAAGTAAAGAAAGAATAAAAACGAAAAGAAAGGGGAGAGCTATAGCAACTCCCCTTTCCATATATTCTTTCATT
>CAUTEL010000093.1:0-6919 GCA_963537185.1 uncultured Oribacterium sp.
AGCTCCTCCGCTGCATCCACAGCAGTCCAGGCAGCACAATGAATAATCGCATCGATTCCTTCCTCGGAAATGAGTTTCCGAGTCTTTTCTTCATCCGTTAGGTCCAAGCCGATATAAGGCATGGTACAGGCAGGACTGC
This sequence comes from uncultured Oribacterium sp., assembly GCA_963537185.1. Lineage (GTDB taxonomy): Bacteria > Bacillota > Clostridia > Lachnospirales > Lachnospiraceae > Oribacterium. The sequence goes on from CAUTEL010000093.1 coordinate 140, forward strand.
CGTCCTCTACACCGCAGTAGCTCTCCTTAATATCGGATCCCAAAGCGGAAATTCCTCTATGATAGAGGGTATTCATGACATCATGTCCGAGCTGTCCGTTTACACCGGTAACAAAAACCTTCATCTTATCCCTCTTCTCCGTACTGCTTCTTATAGTACTCTTGGTACTCTCCGGAAATGATATGCTCCCACCAGTCCTTGTTATTTAAGTACCAGTCAATGGTCACGGGGATTCCGGTGTCAAAGGTATACTCCGGTTTCCAACCTAGTTCCGTCTCAAGCTTCGTCGGGTCTATTGCGTAACGCATATCGTGCCCCGGTCTGTCCGTCACATAAGTAATCAAAGACTCCGGCTTATTAAGTGCCTTTAAAATGGTCTTTACCACTTCAAGATTCGTCCTCTCGTTATGTCCGCCAACATTGTAAACTTCGCCGACCTTACCCTTTCTCACGATAAGATCAATCGCCTTACAATGGTCCGTCACATAAAGCCAGTCGCGAACATTTTCTCCCTTACCGTAAACCGGAATGCTTTCGTCGTTTAAGGCTCTGGAAATTACAAGCGGAATCAGCTTCTCCGGGAAATGATAGGGACCATAGTTGTTTGAGCAACGGGAAATAGTCACCGGAAGTCCGAAGGTTCTGTGATACGCCAAAACGAAGAGGTCCGCACTTCCCTTGGAAGAAGAATAGGGAGAAGAGGTCTTAATAGGATATTCCTCGTCAAAGAAAAGGTCTGTTCTCTCGAGAGGTAAATCTCCGTAAACCTCATCCGTAGAAACCTGGTGATAACGCTCGATACCGAACTCCCGGCAGGCATCCATGAGGCAAACCGTACCTAATACATTGGTTCGAAGGAATAGCTCCGGATCCTTTAGAGAACGATCCACATGGGATTCCGCAGCAAAGTTAATCACTCTGTCCGGCTTTTCCGTACGAAATAAGTCAAAGATAAATTCTCTATCTGCAATATCCCCCTTTACAAACTTATAGTTCTTCTTTCCCTCCAAAGCCTGTAAAGTCTCCATATTTCCTGCATAGGTCAGCTTATCAAGGCAAATCCACTCCTCATTCGGATAGGCATTTACAGCAAAATGCATGAAGTTTCCGCCGATAAATCCGGCTCCGCCGGTTACGATTGTTTTCATCTTTCCTCCTTGGATTCACGCTATTGTTCTATCGTAAATCAATTTTTTATTCTATGTACTTTCCGTCCAAAACATCCTTAAGGTACTTGCCATACTCATTTTTCTTATAAAGCTCATAAGCTTCCCATACCTTTTCTCTGCTGATCCAGCCGTTCTTATAGGCTATTTCTTCCAGGCAGGCAATCTTTCTGTGCTCATGCGTTTCCACGGTGTAAACGAAATTGGTTGCATCCACAAGAGACTCCTGTGTACCGGTGTCTAACCAGGTAAAGCCTTTACCGAGAAGTGCTACATCGAGCTCTCCATTTTCCAGATAAATGCGGTTTAAGTCGGTAATTTCCAGCTCTCCTCTCTTGGAGGGCTTTAAGTTCTTCGCATACTCCACCACACGATTATCATAGAAATAAAGGCCTGTCACGCAGTAGTTGGACTTCGGATTCTCCGGCTTTTCTTCAATGGAAATTGCCTTACCCGACTCATCAAACTCCACAATACCGAAACGCTCCGGATCATCCACATAGTAGCCGAAAACTGTAGCACCGCTTTCCTTCGCTACTGCCTTCTTCAGAATTTCCTTAAAGCCGTATCCGGAGAAAATATTATCCCCTAAAATCATGGCTACCTTATCATTTCCGATAAATTGTTCTCCAATGATAAAAGCCTGTGCCAATCCATCCGGGCTTTCCTGTACAGCGTACTCTAAATCCATGCCGAGGGATGAACCGTCTCCGAGAAGCTCCTTAAAACGCGGCGTATCCACCGGTGTGGAGATAATCAAAACATCCCGAATTCCGGCATCCATCAGCACGGAAAGCGGATAGTAAATCATCGGTTTATCATAAATCGGTAGAAGTTGCTTGGAAGTCACCCTGGTTAAAGGATAGAGTCTGGTTCCCGAACCTCCGGCAAGAATAATTCCTTTCATCATTTCACCCTTATTAAGAGATTTTATTGCGTACTTCCTAAGATTTTAGCATAGGAAGAGTGGATATACAAAGATTTTCTGTCAAAAGACTTCTTTTTTCCCTTTATTTTAAATTTTCATCTTTTGGGTTTTTTTGAATCTAAAAACAGACAGAAAATACGGCAATATCTTACCAAGAACAGGCTTATGTGATACACTTCTCTTGTATTTTTCAAAAAAATATACTTTACTTTTATACTGCTACAAAATGTACTATATAAATTATTTGCTAAGCAATAAGGATAGAATCATGGAAAAAGCATTAATCGCTATGAGTGGCGGCGTGGACAGCTCTGTGGCTGCCTTGCTCATGAAGGAAAAGGGCTATGACTGCATCGGCATAACCATGAAATTATATGACAGTGAAACGGGGCAAGCTTGTAGAAGCAAGACCTGCTGTACCTTAGAGGATGTGGAAGACGCAAGACAGGTTGCCTCTACCCTTTCCATCCCCTACTATGTCCTGAATTTCAAAGATGATTTTCAAAAGAAAGTTATTCTTCCCTTTGTGGAGACCTATGAAAATGGAGGAACACCTAACCCCTGCATTCGCTGCAACCGTTTTATGAAGCATGAAAAGCTCTATAAAAAGGCGGAAGACTTAGGCTGTGAATATATCGTCACCGGGCATTATGCCAGAATTCGCTATGATGAAGAAAAGAAAAGATATCTTCTTTTAAAAGCAAAGGACGAAAAAAAAGATCAAAGCTATGTACTTTACTTTCTAAATCAGGAACAGTTAAAGCACAGTATGTTTCCCCTTGGAGAATTTGAGACAAAAGAAGAAATTCGCGCTATCGCGGAAAAAAACGGATTCTATAATGCCGATAAACCGGATTCTCAGGATATTTGTTTCGTGACAAACGGAGATTATGGAGATTTTCTTGAGAAATACCGCGGAAAGCCTTATCCGAAGGGGCATTTTGTAGACGAAGAAGGAAATAAGCTGGGAAAACACCGTGGTATTGTTCGCTATACCATAGGACAAAGAAAGGGACTTGGGCTCGCCTTGAAAAAGCCCATGTATGTTGCCGGAAAGGATCTGGAAAAAAATCAAGTCATCCTCACTACCGGGGAAGCTCTCTATTCCGAGGCCCTAATAGCAGATGACTTTAATTGGATTAGTATGGATGCTCCAAAAGAAGAATATCCCGTTACTGCAAAAACCAGATACAACGCCAAAGCTGTTCCTGCCTTTGTTTCCGTAAAAGAGGATGGAAGCGTTCTTGTTCGTTTCGCAGAGCCGGAACGCGCTGTAGCCGCAGGGCAGGCTGTGGTGCTCTACGACGGAGACATCGTAGTCGGTGGAGGAACCATAAAAAAATCAATCAAAAACTTAGGAGAGTAGATGTACTAAACATACATCGACTCTCCTTCTAATTTAGCCTTATGAATCAAGAGGATTCCGCCTCTTTCTCTTCCTTTCACCTTATATAATGCCGTATCCGCCGCAAAGGTATAATCCCAAACCCTGTTTTTCTTTAGAGGCACGGAATTTCGTATTCCTTGAGAAATCGTAATGATACCGCTCTCTTCTTCTGAATGCTTCAGATTTAAAGCCAGCACATTGTCTGCCAGCTCTCTTGCATAGCCGAGAATTTCCTCATCACTCATATTTTCATAAATCATGACAAATTCATCTCCGCCGTAGCGGGCTGCATAAATTCCCGGATGCCTCTGGCACAGCTTTTTTATTTCCTCCGCTACCAGCTTTAAGCACTCATCACCCCTTTGGTGTCCGAACCGATCGTTATATTGCTTGAAAAAATCCAAATCCACCATTTCAAAAGCAATAGGTGTTCTGGCATTGTAAGCTCTTTCAAATGCAGCATCCGAATAGTCACTTAGATGATAGCGATTGGGAAGTCCTGTTAGCTCGTCGTATTCCGCCTTTTTCGTAAGCCGAACATTTTCCTCTTCCATAAAAGCATTCTGCTGCCTTAAGTCCTCTAAATCCCTTCGAATTCCAAGAGCAAAAAGAAAGGCGGATACCTTCTCCTTCTCCTGCTGTTTCATCAACTCATAGAAGCTGAAGCAGACAGCATTCCGCTCTGCCATATCTCCTATTCCCGTATAAAAACGGATTTTCGACTCCACAAAGCGCTTCTGTATTTCCACAAAGCCAATCTCGGAAAGCTTGGCTTCCAAAAGATGCAGAACATGGCGACACTCTTCCGTTTTTCCTATTTCCATAAAGAAGTCCGCTAAGTCGCAGACATCCTCTATCATATTGGTACGAATGGCAGAAAGTACTGCACTGTCTGCAAAGCGTCGAATTAAAAGCTCTCTTTCCTCAATCTTATCCTCATAATGCGCAAGACGAATGGAAAAGGTAAGAATATCAATTCCGCCTAAAAGCTCTTTTTCAAAAGGTGTTTCCTTCACAAGCTGTTCAATGGATTGCATACAAGCTCTTGCTGCGGCAACATCACGACTTCTGCTAAGATATATATTCCCCAAAAAAGTGTAAATATTAATCAAGTTGGAAAGGTATGCATTATCTACGGAACTTCCGCTAATATCATAAAGAGCTTCTTCCGCGTAATAACGACCATGATCATAGTCATTTAAAGCAAAGTACAGCCTGGCAATATTGGAATTGACAATTCCCCTAAGCCCCATATTCGGACTTTCCATTTTACGACAATAGTCAAGTGCAGACATATAATAGTCCAAAGAAAGAGCAAAGTTCCCTCGTAAAAACTCCGTAATTCCCAGAAGATTATGAGAACGCGCCAAAAGACTAAAGTCCTGTGATTCCTGCTGCACTTTAATCCCCAAGGAAAGGTATTTCTGCATCCTATCTACATCAAAATGAAAGCTATAGTAGGCATCCGCAAGCTGATAACAAACATACCCCTCCAGGGCTTCGTCCTCAATTGACTCCGCCATCCCAAGGAGCAAGCCTAAGTTATGGAAGATTTCCTCGTCAAAAAGGGTATACTGTTCCTCCACTAGGTTTACAAGATCTCGTATTTTTTTGTCATATCCGCTAAAGTCCATCGCAATCTCTTCCCGCAGTTAATATTTTTCCCCTATCTTCAGGGAAAACCTTCGAAACCATAATAGGCCGACTGTCACACTCTATGCTACTGAGGATCATCCGCATCAATCGCACCGGCAATATTGTTATTACCTTGCGCAGCACTGTCCTTTGTATCCGTATTTCTGCCCTCTACAGTTGCACCGGGACTATCCACAATATTCCCGCTTTCCTTTGTGCTTTCCGAATTTGTCTTTTTTGTATTAGCTTCAGTTGATTGTTTCGTACTTGACTTCGTTTCTTTTGCGCCTTTTGAAGTTGTGCCGGAATCTGTAGCCTTCGTCTCCGTACTCTTCTTTCCCGTATTTTCGCTGCTTTTCTGTGTTGCCGTTATGCTCCCCTGTGTTTCCCCCTCACTCGAAGAGGTAAGCGTTGCTGTCGTACTCGCAGAAACAGTCGGGGGAAAATAGGTATACTGTGCTCCGTTCTTTTTACCTGCATCCAAACCTCTAAATTGAATGAGTTCCGAAACGGTTACCAGCTGATACCCCCTTGCATGAAGCTCCGGAATAACCGTCTTACATGCTTCCGCAGTAGAAAGGTAAAGTGCATGCATCAATACTATGTCACCATCCTTTATATTGGACAGAATAATATTTTTTGTCTTTTCCGCATCTCTTGAGCGCCAGTCCTCCGTATCAATAGACCAGAAAATCATAGGCCTTTGGATTACCGACTTCACATCATTACTGATATTTCCTCCGGGAAGACGAATGAGAGCAGGCTTCACTCCTGCTGCCTTCTCTACAGCTGCATCCGTCTTTTCAAATTCATTTCGGATATAGTCCACACCCTTTTTACTCAAGTGAATGTCATGGTCGTAGGAATGGTTTCCGATTTCATGACCTCTTTCTACGGTATTCTTGATATCTTCCGGATATTTCTCTACCCTCTGTCCTACCACAAAGAAGGTTGCTCTGCCATTCACTTTCTCGAGCTCATCCATAAGAACGGCATCTACTTGTACATCAGGACCGTCATCGTAGGTAAGCGCTACCATCGGTTTAGCGGGATCAATATATCTTCCGCCTGAGAATATCATTCCCTCCGAGTTGCTTTCTCCCTCGGCAGGACTTTCCTCTTCCGTACTCTCCTCCGTCATTTCCAAAGAAGAGCTTTCCACGACTGTTTCCACTATGCTTTCCGGCTCTTCCAGTCGTGCCTTCCTGCTTTTTTCTATAAATCGAAAGGCCATGGAAAAAACCTGAAATACCATAAACAAGCTAAACAAAAGAACTAAGGCAAAAATAATTCTTGCTTTTCTCGCCTCCGCTCTTTTCTTTTGTCTCGCTCTTCTCTTCATAAGAAGACGCTTTTCTTCTTCCGTAAGAATTCTTTTTCTCTTTGTATGATTACGAGCTCGCTCGCCCGATAAATTATTTTGACTTCTATCTCTAAATTTTCTCTCGCCGCTTCCAAGCTTCCGTTTATCTGCCATGTAAAAATCCTTCTATCTTTGGTACATTTATCCTGCATACTATACCATACTTTTCGAAAGATTTCAGGTGGAGTTCTTTATAATCCGCAAATTATTTTCTTGTAGCTCTTCTAATTTTTTATTACAATACCCAAGAATAGGAAAAAGCATGTATTTTAAGAGCAAAGAAAACAATATTCAAACTTCA
>CAUTEL010000094.1:0-6663 GCA_963537185.1 uncultured Oribacterium sp.
GTATAAGTCCTTTTAATAAGTAGAATCAACTTGAGATTCTCTTACAATCCTCAGGCTTATTTGTTATTTACGGTTCCCTCCGCTATTTTTCTATAGTCCTCTGTTTTGTTTTTTATGTTGATTTGTCCTATTTTTTTACTGCCCTGTTTTGGCTCATATGCTGTAAACGAGATATTGCACGCTTTACGAGCAATAGTCGTTATGAACTGCAAAAAAAGGCTGTGGAGAACCACAGCCTTTTGGGGCAATCTGTTCATTCGCTTTAATACAAGTAGCTTTGTACTTGCCGGAATTCTTTATACTAACTCTAAAAGAACTTCCATAGCAGCATCTCCCTTACGGAGACCTACTTTAACAATTCTGGTATATCCACCCTTACGGTCAACATACTTCGGAGCAATCTCATCGAAAAGCTTCTTAGCGATATCTACCTTCTTGGTGTTCTTCTTTCTGCCCGCTACTGCAGCCGGTCTTTCAGTCGGAACATAGGTAGCTGCTAAAATCTGGCGACGAGCCTGAAGACGAGAGGGAAGATCCTTCTGAATGGACTTCTCTACTTCATCGTAAACCGTTACTTTTTTACCGTCTACTACTTCCTTAACTCTCTTACCGTCAGCATCCTTCTTGGCTACCTTTGCCTTCACGGCAACCATCTCATAGTTATCTTTCTCTCTTACGGAAAGAGCGATAAGTTTTTCTACCTGCTTACGAACTTCCTTTGCTCTTGCCTCAGTGGTAAATACCTTACCGTAGCGAAGAACATCTGTAGTTAAGGATCTGAGCATAGCCTTTCTCGGTGCTGTAGCTTTTCCTAATTTTCTATACATTGCCATTTTAAATTTCTCCTTATCCGTGCTTTTTAGTCTTATCGGGTAAAATCATGAGTCCGGATTTATTCCTCCGGAGTAGAAAGTCCTAAGTTTAATTCACGAAGCTTTGCAAGCACTTCTTCGAGGGACTTTCTTCCCAAGTTCCGAACCTTCATCATGTCCTCCGGTGTCTTGGAAGTTAATTCCGATACCGTGTTAATACCTGCTCTCTTCAAGCAGTTATAGGACCGGACACTGAGTTCCAGTTCATCAATATTCATTTCTAAAACTTTGCCCTTGTCATCCTCTTCCTTCTCCACCATGAGCTGTGTTTCCGCTCCTTCGGAGGAAAGATTTACAAAAAGATCCAAGTGTTGAAACAACATCTTAGCTGCAGCGGAAACTGCATCCTGTGGAAGCATACCGCCATCAGTATATACATCCAAAGTCAATTTATCATAGTCTGTCATATTTCCCACACGGGTATTTTCAACAGTCATATTAACTCTGTCTACAGGTGTATATAATGCATCTAAAAGTGTGTATCCCTTAGGATACTGTGATGCTTTTTCTTTCACTGTACCTACATAGCCCTGTCCTCTCGTGATGACTACACCAATAGAGAGTTTTGCTCCTTTTTCAAGAGTGGCAATGTGTAAATCGGGATTAATGATAACAAGTTCCGACTCTGCTTTAAAATCCGAAGCCTTCGCTTCCTCTTTTTCACTGACTTCCAAGTACGCCTCTACTTGCTCTTCCCCTTCCGGAATAGAAACCACTATAGACTTTAAGTTCGTTAAAACTTCACTATAGCTTTCCTTTACACCGGAAATCTTATCTCCCGAAAGTCCTTGAATCTTAATTGCAGAAACCGCAGCCCCGGGCAGAGAGGACAGCATCATTCTCCTTAAAGAATTCCCCAGGGTCGCGCCATAACCTCTTTCCAAAGGTTCACAGACAAAACGACCGAAGCGCTTATCCTCTGAAATTTCAAGAATTTCAATGTTTGGTTTTTCAAAATCAAACATACCGCCTCCTTTTTTAGGCTACAATTACTTAGAGTACAACTCGACGATTAACATCTCGTTTACCGGAACATCGATATCTTCTCTGTGCGGTAAATTCTTGATGGTTGCGCTCAGCTTCTCTTCATCCATTTCTAACCAGGACGGAACCATTCTTCCGCCGGTTACTTCAGTGATGTCCTTATATCTCTGTGCAGTCTTCATGGACTCTTTAATAGCCACAACATCCCCTGCGGATACAAGGTAAGAAGGAATATTAACAATCTTACCGTTTACGGTAACGTGACGATGACCTACTACCTGTCTTGCCTCACGTCTTGTTCTTGCCATTCCCATACGGAAAATGACATTATCCAGTCTAGACTCCAAAAGAACCATTAAGTTCTCACCGGTCTGTCCGGGAAGTCTTTCTGCCTTTGCATAGTAGTTACGGAAAGGCTTCTCTAAAACGCCGTAGATGAACTTTGCCTTCTGCTTTTCACGAAGCTGAAGACCGTACTCACTCATCTTTCTTCTGGCATTTCTAGCCTGTCTGTTTGATTTCTTGTCGACTCCCAAGAATACAGGGTCAAGTCCAAGTGACCTGCATCTTTTAAGCACAGGAACCTTATCTACTGCCATATTATCCTCCTAAATATCAAGTTCTGTCACTTTAAAAGTAACATCTCCAAAATTTGATACGCCCTTTACACCGTCGGCTTCTTCGGGCTGACCAAATGGTCATACTGTTTGCGTATAATACTTCTTCACTCTATAGCAATTTTTCTTATAATAAGTTGATTGCAGAATAAGAAGCGAAGATTATACTCTTCTGCGCTTCGGCGGGCGGCATCCGTTGTGGGGAACCGGCGTAACATCCTTAATGGAAGTTACTTCAAGTCCGTTTGCCTGTAAGGCACGGATAGCTGCTTCTCTTCCGGAACCCGGTCCTTTAACCATTACATCCACATACTTTAAGCCATGTACCAAAGCTGCCTTTACAGCAGTTTCAGCAGCCATCTGAGCTGCATATGGAGTAGATTTTCTTGAACCTCTAAATCCCAGACCGCCGGCACTTGCCCATGATAAAGCATTTCCCTGAGCATCTGTCAAAGTAACGATAGTGTTATTGAAAGATGATTGGATATGTGCCTGTCCGCGTTCAACGTTTTTCTTTACGCGCTTTTTTGTCACTCTCTTACCAGTTGACTTAGCCATAGTTAAACTAACCTACTTTCCTTTTTCTCTTCTTCCTGTATTTAAAACATGAAGATCCATTAGTTACTGTTCAGACCTTACTTCTTCTTGTTAGCAACGGTCTTTCTTGGTCCCTTACGGGTTCTTGCATTGGTCTTGGTCTTCTGACCTCTTACCGGAAGTCCCTTTCTGTGACGGATTCCTCTGTAGCAACCAATCTCCTGTAAACGCTTGATGTTCAGAGCGATCTCTCTACGAAGGTCACCCTCTACCATCTGGTTCTCTGCGATATAGTTGGCAAGATCCTTCACTTCATCGTCTGTCAAGTCCTTCACCCTGGTATCCGGATTTACGCCGGTAGCCTGAAGAATCTTATCAGCGGATGATCTTCCGATTCCATAGATGTAAGTCAAACCGATTTCGATTCGCTTCTCTCTAGGTAAATCCACACCTGCAATACGAGCCATCTTTGTTTCCTCCTGTTAATTAACCTTGTCTCTGCTTATGCTTAGGGTTTTCACAGATAATTCTGATGGAGCCCTTTCGCTTGATTACTTTGCATTTTTCGCAGATAGGTTTTACTGATGATCTTACTTTCATAAGTAAAATTCCCCTTTCCTTTACGAATTTGAACAGAGTTGCCGTATAATTCTAGCAAAACAGTCTATAAATGTAAAGCGAAACCTTTACTTATCTCTCCAGATTATTCTTCCCTTAGAAAGGTCATAGGGAGAGAGCTCGATCGTTACTTTATCTCCGGGTAAGATACGAATGTAATTCATTCGAAGTTTTCCCGAGATGTGGGCCAGTACCTGATGTCCGTTTTCCAGTTCTACCTGGAACATGGCATTCGGTAACTTCTCCAGTACTTTTCCTGTAATTTCGATTACATCTGATTTCGACATACTCTGATTATCCTTTCATTAGACTCAGGATTTCCGGTCCGTTGTCTGTGATTAATATTGTATTTTCATAATGTGCAGTCAGCTTCCCGTCAAAAGGAACTACTGTCCAGTCATTGGAAAGAACCCTTACTGCCGGATTTCCCTCTGTAATCATGGGTTCAATCGCAAGTGTCATTCCGGCCTGCAGTTTCGGTCCTTTTCGATTCATCCGATAATTCGGTACCTCGGGGTCCATATGTACCTGATGACCTATGCCATGTCCGACATATTCTTTAACCACGCCATAACCGCGGCTTTCAACGAAATCTCCGATAGTTCCGCAAATATCATTTAAATGATTTCCCGGTACAGCTTCCATAATTCCCTTAAAGAACGCTTCCCTCGCTGTATCCACCAGCCTCTTCGCTTCCGTGGAAATCTTTCCTACCGCCCAGGTCCGTGCAGCATCCGAATGATAGCCCTTATAATTGGTTCCGATATCAAAGGAAACGATATCTCCTTCTTTCAAGATTCTATCTCTCGTCGGAATCCCGTGAATGAGCTCCTCATTTACGGAAACACAGCAAGCCGCCGGAAAGTCATATAAATGAAGAAAGCTTGGTGTGCATCCTGCCTTTCGGATAAGACTCTCTGCATAATCGTTTAACTCTAAAGTGCTTTTCCCGGGAGCAACCGCCTCTCCGACTTTTTCATGAACCTCCGCAAGCACTTTTCCGGCATCACGCATCAGTTCAATTTCTCTTTTAGACTTTATTTCAATCATGCTTAAACCTTTTCTTCTTTAACTTCTCTTCTTGATAATTTCCTTTACTGTCTCGAAGACTTTATCCAAATTCTCCGTTCCGTCTATTTCCTCCAGAACATTTTCCTTCTTATAATAAGAAATAAGCGGTTCCGTCATTTCATGGTAAATCTTCAAGCGGTTTTTCACTGTCTCTTCATTGTCATCCTTACGCTGAATCAGTTCCGATCCGCATAGATCACAAATCCCCTCTTTTTTAGGCTTCAGTGTCTCTATATGATAAATTGCGCTACAGTTTGGGCAGGTTCTTCTTCCAGCCATCCTTTTGATAATGAGATTATCCGGCGCTTCAACATCTAAAGCGAGGTCTATCTTTTCTCCCTCCTTCGCTAAAGCCTCTTTAAGCGCTTCAGCCTGCGGAATGGTTCTCGGAAATCCGTCCAAGATATATCCGTTCTTACAATCCTCTTCGTGGATGCGATTAAGAAGCATTGCAATGGTAATATCGTCAGGCACCAGCTCTCCTTTGTCCATGAAGCTCTTTGCCTGTTTTCCAAGCTCTGTTTCTTCCTTTAAGTTTGCTCTGAAAATATCTCCCGTCGAAATATGGGGTAATTTATACTCATTTGCAATACGACTTGCCTGGCTTCCCTTTCCTGCACCGGGAGCACCTAACATAATAATTTTCATTTTCAGCCTCGTTAAAAGTGTGAAAAACCACTATGAGCCCCCTTAACCAACAGATATTCTATAAAATCTGCAGCTAAGGAGGCTGATAGATTAATTGTCTAAAAATCCCTTATAATTACGAATAACCATCTGCGAGTCAATCGCCTTTAAGGTCTCTAAAACTACACCCACAATGATGATGAGAGAAGTTCCCGAGAAGGAAATACGACTCACATTGAAAACACCGGAAATGACAATCGGCACCAATGCCACAATGGCCAGGCCCGTTGCTCCGATAAAGATAATGTAACGAAGAATCCCGCTTAAGTAATCGCTGGTCGGCTTACCCGGACGAATACCCGGAATAAAACCGCCCTGCTTCTTCATATTATTTGCTACTTCCAAAGGATTGAAAGAAATGGAAGTGTAAAAATAGGCGAAGAAATACAGTAAAGCGATATAGAGAATCAGTCCCAAGGAGTAAATCGGTGCATTCGGATTTACCCAAGAACCGGAATTCAAAGCCATAATAATCTTACCGATGATACTTCCGTTGTCTACATGAAGAATCTGTCCGAGTACAACCGGCATAGTCATCAGGGAGGAAGCGAAGATGACCGGCATAACGCTGGCCGTATTCACCTTTAGAGGAATCTGTGACTGCTGTCCTCCAACCATTCCCCTTCCCTGTACACGCCTACTGTATTGTACCGGAATTCTTCTTTCCGCATCTTGCAAAACTACCGTAAAGCAAACCATGCAGAAGATTGCCGCCGCAATGATAATGCCTGCCACAACCATAGTTGCTACATTATGATTCATAATGAAGCGTTCATACAAGGTAATAAAATCCTGTGGTATAGAAGAAAGGATATTGAATAAAAGAACTAAAGAAATACCGTTTCCGACTCCCTTATCCGTTATTCTTTCACCAATCCACATAAGAAGTGCCGATCCTGCAGTCATTGCCACCACACAGATGACTATACCCACAATTTTACGAAGAACACTTCCCTCTGCATATCCGATCAAAAGCCCGGAACCGCCAAAGCCTACTGCCATAGCTGTTGACTCCAAAAGAGCAAGACCAATGGTCACGAATCTGGTGTATTCCGTTAACTTTCTTCTTCCCTCTTCTCCATCCTTCTGCATCTCCTCCAAAGCAGGAATAGCTACGGTTAAGAGCTGAATAATAATGGATGAGGTAATATAAGGTGTAATGGATAATGCAAATATACTGAGCTGCTCGAAGGAGCCTCCGGTCATGGTGTTGAACCAGCCAAAAGCATCGTTTCCGGCCATGCTCTTAAATAAATCTCCAAAATATCCCGGATTTA
>CAUTEL010000095.1:0-6614 GCA_963537185.1 uncultured Oribacterium sp.
CTTTAATACAGGAAAAAAATATTGCTGAGCTTTCCACGGAGGTGAAGCTTTACGAGCACGAAAAGTCCGGGGCAAGAGTGCTTTGCTTAAAGAATCAGGATGAGAATAAAGTCTTCAGTATTGCCTTTAGAACTCCTGCCACGGATTCTACGGGAGTTGCTCATATCACGGAGCACTCGGTACTTTGCGGCTCGGAGAAGTTCCCCCTAAAGGATCCCTTTGTGGAGCTTATCAAGGGTTCTCTTAATACTTTTTTGAATGCCATGACTTATCCGGATAAGACAGTTTATCCTGTGGCCTCTACCAATGACAAGGATTTCCAAAACCTGATGGATGTCTATTGTGATGCCGTTTTTCACCCGAATTGTGTAAGGAATCCGCATACCTTTTCGCAGGAGGGCTGGCACTATACCTTGGATGAAAAGGGAAATTTGGGCTACAGCGGTGTAGTGTATAACGAGATGCGAGGTGCTTTTTCCGAGCCGGAATCGGTTCTGGAACGCTATATTTTCCACTCTCTTTTCCCGGATACTACTTACGGAAATGAGTCCGGCGGTGACCCGGAAGACATTCCGAACTTAAGCTATGAAGCTTTTCAGGCTTTCCATGCCCGCTACTATCACCCCTCCAACTCCTATATCATCCTGTACGGAGATATGGATATGGAGGAGAAGCTGAACTGGCTGGATCAGCAATATTTGGCAAAATACGAAAAGATTAATCCGGATTCCGAGATTGCAAGGCAGAAGAGCTTTTCCGCTATGGTGGAGGAAACCGAGTATTATCCGATTTCCAAGGAGGAGGAGCCCGAGGGAAAGGCTTATTTTTCTTATAATTTTATTCTTGATGCAGGACAAGATGCCAAGAAAAGTTTGGCCTTCTCTTATATCGGTCATGCCCTTATTTCCGGCCCCGGAGCGGTACTCAAGCAGCGACTTTTAGAGGAGGGCTTAGGAGAAGATATCTTCGGCGGATATGCGGACGGTGTATTGCAGCACTACTTCACTATTACCGCAAAGAACGCGAAAGAAGAGGATAAAGCGCGTTTCTTAAAGGTCATTCAGGATTGTATTCGAGAGACTTCTGAGAACGGCCTTGATCACAAGACCATTCGTGCAGCCATTCATCACGATGCCTTCCAGTATAAGGAAGCGGACTACGGCAATACCCCTAAAGGCCTGATTTACAGCTTAAAGGTGCTGGACTCTTGGCTTTATGACGGAGAGCCCTGGCTTTATCTCGAGCAGGAGCGCTATTTTAAGGAGCTGGAAAAGGCACTGGATGAGGGCTATTTTGAGGAGCTTTTAAAAGAGTACTTCATGGATGTAAAGCACGCTTCTTTCGTGGCACTTATTCCGAAGCCGGGGCTTACCGAGGAAAATGCGGAGAAGCTTGCGAAGAAGCTGAAGGAGATAAAAGATACGCTGTCTAAAGAAGAGATAGAAGCCATTAAAAAGGAAGAGGAGGCGCTCCTTCTTTATCAGAATAAGGAAAATAGCAAGGAAGCACTGGAAACTTTGCCGGTGCTTTCAAGAGAAGACCTCGGAAAAAAGGCGGAAAGCTATCTAAGAGAAGAGGAAAGCCTTTCCGGGAAGAAAGTAATGCTTTATCCGGTGGATTCCAAGGGCGTACTTTACCTTCGTCTTCTCTTTAATACAAAGGATTTCTCGGAGGAAGAGCTTTCTTACCTCTCTGTTTTGAATACTGCCTTTGCCTATATGGACACGGACAAGTGCAGCTTTCAGGACTTAAACTCGGAGATTTATCTGCACAGCGGTGGATTTTCAACAGATATTACTTCTTATCCCGATTTTCAAGATAAGAATAAATATACCGGTGTATTCAGTTTCGGTTTTAAATTCTTGGAAGGCGAGATGAAGCAGGGCCTGGAGTATCTGGAGGAAATCTGCTTCCATACGCATTTACAGGATGAAAAGCGTCTTTCCGAGATTCTCCTGGAAATCAAGTCCAGGGAGAGAATGAGGCTGGAAGGCGCAGGACATAGTTATGCGGTTAATTCCGCTATGGAGAGTTTTTCCCCGACCTCCTTTTACCATGAGAGAGTAAAGGGCATTCGCTACTACCATTTTATTGAAAAGCTGGAAGAAGAATTTCGGAATAATCCGAAGGCGTTGGGCGAAAAACTGAAGGCTCTTTCGGAGAAGCTCTTACGGGGAAGAAACCTGTGTATCGCAGTAGGAGGCGATTTGGAGATTTACCGTAAGGAGAAAGAGAGTCTTTCCGCATTTCTTACAAAGTTCTTCCCGGAGAAGGAAGAATGGGAAGAGAGTGAATTTGTGGCAAGAGAGGGAGAAAGAAAGGCGTGGATTACCCCTTCTCAGGTAAACTATGTGGCAAGAGTAGGATCCTTCCATGACTCTTCACTTCCTTACACAGGAGCCTTGAAAGTCATGAAGAATGCACTTTCCTTTGATTTCCTTTGGAAAAATATTCGTGAAAAGGGCAATGCCTACGGGGCAATGAGCGGCTTTGGAAGAAACGGAGAAAGCTATGTTGTTTCTTATCGGGATCCGCATGTGGGAAGGAGCTATGAAGAGTATAAGAAGATTGCGACATACTTACGGGATTTCGAAGCTACGGAGCTGGAGATGACAAAGTACATTATCGGTGCGATTTCAGAGATGGATACGCCAAAGACTGCTTACACAAAGTTCCTTCTCGGCTTAAGCTGCACCCTTTCTCATTTAACGGATGAAGACTTACAAAGAGAGAGAGATGAGGTGCTTTCTGCGAATCCGGAAGCCATCCGAAAGCTTTCCGACTACATAGAGAAAGCCTTTTCCGAGGAAATTCTCTGCACAATCGGTAATGGAGAAAAGATAGAGAAAAATAAGGGCTACTTTGATGTAATCCGGGAAATTTAAATTGCTTCGGAGAAGTAGACAAATCAAGATTTAGAAATGAAAGTGGATAAAGATTTAGAAATGAAAGCGGATTAAGATTTAGAAATGAAAGTGGATCAAGATTTATAAGCGAAAGTGGCTCAAGGCTTAGCAAAGCTAGAGCGGTCAAATGAGAGGGAGAATGGCATGAATCAGATTATTGAGGATTTTTTTGCAAAGGAAAATGGAAATGGAGAAAGCGGAGAGGACTTGATTAAATCCGGTTTTGTCTCTATTGTAGGCCTTCCGAATGCCGGAAAATCCACTCTTTTAAATGCTCTTGTCGGACAGAAAATAGCCATTACCTCGAAAAAGGCACAGACCACGAGAAATCAGATTATGGCGGTCTATGACGATGAAAGAGGACAGATTGTCTTTCACGATACGCCGGGAATTCACAAGGCAGAGAATAAGCTCTCCGTCTACATGGAAAGTGTGGCGGAGAAGGCGCTCGGAAATGGGGACCTCATCCTTTGGATTGTAGACAGTACGGAGCAGAAGGGAAAGAAGGAGGAACAGATTTTGTCTCTACTTTCCCATAGTAAGAGGAAAATTCTTCTTGTCTTAAATAAGATGGACTTACTGGGCGGAGAGGAGGCACTGGAAAGGAAGAAGGCGGAGTATAGGGACTGCCTCCCCTTTGTAGGGATTGTCGGTGTTTCCGCTTATAAGAATCAGGGCTTGGAGGAACTTCTCGAAGCCATTTTCTCCTTTCTTCCCTACGGACCTCGCTACTACGATGAAGATACGGTGACAGACCTTCCTGTACGGGAAATTGCGAAGGAGCTTATCCGTGAGCAGGCGCTCTATAAGCTTGATAAGGAAATTCCACACGGGATAGCGGTGCTCATTGACGGCATGCAGGAGCGGAAAAACGGAATCTGGGATGTGAAGGCGACTTTGGTATGCGAAAAGGAAAGCCATAAGGGAATCGTTATCGGAAAAGGCGGAAGCATGCTGAAGAGCATCGGTAGCGGTGCCCGTATTCAGATAGAAAAACTCTTGGAAGCAAAGGTGAATCTCCAGCTTTTTGTAAAGGTCAGAAAGGACTGGAGAGAGAATCCCGCGTATTTACAGGAGTACGGATACCGAGAGCAGAAATAAAGCGCAGAATCGTAAAAGAGTAGCGGAAGAAAAAGCTTCGGTGAAAAAAAGAAAGCAATAATAAAAGCGGAAGTTTATTGACAGTAAGGCGTAAGGACGGAGTGGAAGGACAGTGAAGGAAGACTTAATTGTGCATGGAGTGGTGCTTTCCGAGCACAGTCAGAGAGAATTTGATAAAAGACTGAGTGTCCTGACCATGGAAGAGGGGAAGATGACCGTCTGGGCAAGCGGAGCGAAACGCCCTTCTTCTCCTCTTATGGCAGGGAGCAGGAGCTTTGTTTTCGGCACATTTTCCTTAAAGAAGGGGAAGAGCGGTTACAACCTGCAGTCTGTCAAAGTCGATGCCTATTTTGAAGAAATTGCACTGGACTTGGAAAAGGCCTGCTATGCGGCTTACTTTTTGGAACTGGCGGATTTTATTTCTCAGGAAAATTTACCTGCGGAGGAAATGGTGAATCTCATCTACCTTTCTCTAAAGGCACTGCTGCATAAGAATCTAAAAAATGAACTTGTACGAGCCATTTACGAGCTTCGCCTTCTCCGGATTGAGGGAGAGTATACGGAGACACCGCCCTACTCTTCGAAAAAGTCCGTTCTGGAGACTTGGAATTATGTTATTTCCAGTCCCTTAAATAAGTTATATACCTTTACCTTGGAAGAAGGGACCTTGCTGGATTTTTGTGCTAATGTGGAAATACTGTGCAGGGAGAGCTTCCCGATGCAATTTCATAGCCTGAAGATCTTGAAGAGTTTAAAACAGTAATGCTTTAAACTCTTTTTATTCTTAACAAGTGATGCAGGCGAAGACTGAGACATCTTGTTCATAACGAGTATCGTGCAAAAATCGTGCGATATCTCGTTAATTGAAGCTATAGGGGACTTTCTTTCTGTAATAGCAAAAAGCAATGAATCTTCAAAGCGGGCTGGATTTTTCTATAAAAAAAAGCTAAACTGTTATTTAATTATCTAATTCACAATGCGGATGAGCTGATAGGGGCTATATCCTCGTTGTAGAAAAGGCTATTTTCGAGAAATACTATCGAAAAATGGAGGAGGGAAGAGCTATGGCAAAAAACTATACGATGGACACGATTGTTTCCTTGGCAAAGTCCAGAGGTTTTGTATATCCGGGATCAGAAATTTATGGAGGACTGGCAAATACCTGGGATTACGGAAACCTCGGTGTAGAGCTGAAGAATAATATTAAAAAAGCTTGGTGGAAGAAGTTTGTGCAGGAATCCAAGTACAATGTAGGAATTGATTGTGCCATTTTGATGAATCCGCAAACTTGGGTGGCTTCAGGCCACTTGGCAGGCTTTTCCGATCCTCTTATGGACTGTAAGGAGTGTAAGGAGCGTTTCCGTGCGGATAAGCTGATTGAGAATTTCTGCGAGGAAAACGGCATCGCCTTAGAGGGGTCCGTAGATGCTTGGTCCAAGGAAGAGATGGAGAACTTTGTTGTAGAAAAGCAGATTCCCTGTCCCAGCTGCGGAAAGCACAATTTTACCTCTATCCGTCAGTTCAACCTGATGTTTAAGACCTTCCAGGGTGTAACGGAGGATGCAAAGAATACGGTTTACCTTCGTCCGGAGACAGCTCAGGGTATTTTCGTAAACTTTAAAAATGTACAGAGAACTTCCAGAAAAAAGCTGCCCTTCGGTATTGCGCAGGTGGGTAAGTCCTTCCGAAATGAGATCACCCCGGGTAATTTCACTTTCCGTACCAGAGAGTTTGAGCAGATGGAGCTGGAGTTCTTCTGTAAGCCGGATACGGACCTCGAGTGGTTCCGGTATTGGAAAGACTTCTGCCAGAACTGGCTCTACAGCTTAGGCATGAAAAAGGAAATGCTTCGTGCAAGAGACCATGAGCAGGCTGAGCTTTCCTTCTATTCCAAGGCCACAACGGACCTGGAATTTCTCTTCCCCTTCGGTTGGGGCGAGCTTTGGGGCATTGCTGATAGAACGAACTATGACCTTTCTCAGCATGCGAAGGTTTCCGGTCAGGATATGAGCTACTTTGATGATGAGACGAATGAACATTACATTCCTTATGTAGTAGAGCCGTCTCTCGGCGCAGACAGAGTGACTCTGGCCTTCCTCTGTGCGGCCTATGATGTGGAAGAGCTGGAGGGGGGAGACGAGAGAACTGTTCTCCGATTCCATCCTGCACTTGCTCCGATTAAGATCGGTATCCTTCCCTTATCCAAAAAGCTTGGAGAAGGCGCCGAGAAGATTCATGAAGAGCTGTCCAAATACTATATGTGTGAGTATGACGATAGAGGAAATATCGGAAAGCGCTACAGAAGACAGGATGAAATCGGTACACCGTACTGCATCACCTATGATTTTGACTCGGAAAATGACCATGCCGTTACTGTAAGAGAAAGAGACAGTATGGAACAGGTTCGTATTCCGATTGCGGATTTGAAAAAGTACTTTGATGAGAAGCTTGCCTTCTAACTGCCAGAAATGTAGAGAGGGGCTGTAAAAAATCAAAATAATTTTCTAAGCAATATAGGTCTGAACTTGGGCACGCTCTCGCTAGCTTCGCCTCGTAACGGATACTAAGCGAAAAACTGCGTTTCTCTTGTTTTTCGCAAGTACCGAC
>CAUTEL010000096.1:0-6578 GCA_963537185.1 uncultured Oribacterium sp.
CAAATACAATGAGGATAAAAGACAGTCTTGTATAATAATGAAAATTTATAGTAGAAGACAGAAAAGAAGAACGAAGAAAAAAGTATAGAAAGAGGGATTATATGGAAAAATTTAAAGTGGGGATACTGGGAGCAACCGGAATGGTGGGGCAGAGATTTGCCACACTTTTAGAGAATCACCCTTGGTTTGAGTTAACTTGCCTTGCGGCTTCTCCCCGCTCCAAGGGAAAGACCTATGAGGAGGCTGTGGGGGACAGATGGAATCTGGATATTCCCATGCCGGAGTCGATTAAGAAGATGATAGTAAAGGATGTTTCCGATATCGAGTCCGTAAAGGAAGGTCTGGATTTTGTATTTTCCGCAGTGGATATGAAGAAGGAAGAAATCCTTGCAATTGAGGAAGCCTATGCGAAGGCGGAACTTCCCGTAGTATCCAATAACTCAGCACACCGTTGGACAGAGGATGTTCCCATGGTTGTTCCGGAGATTAATCCGGAGCATTATGAAATCATCGAAAGGCAGAAGAAGCGCTTAGGAACCAAGAAGGGCTTTATTGCAGTTAAGCCGAATTGCTCCATTCAGTCCTATGCTCCCGCCTTTGCGGCATGGAAGGAATTCGAGCCTTATCAGGCAGTAGTTTCCACTTATCAGGCGATTTCCGGAGCGGGAAAGAACTTTGAGACCTGGCCGGAGATGGTGGGAAATATTATTCCTTATATCGGAGGAGAGGAAGAAAAGTCCGAGAAGGAACCCTTGCGTGTTTTGGGTACCCTTACAGAGAAGGGCATTGCTTTGAAAGAGGACCTTGTTATCAGTGCGCAGTGTATTCGTGTACCTGTTTTAAACGGCCACACGGCTACTGTTTCCGTTTCCTTTAGAAAGAAGCCGACGAAGGAAGAGTTGATTTCCGCACTTAGAAACTATAAGGGACTTCCGCAGGAGAGAAACCTGCCCTCTGCGCCGAAGCAGTTTATTCAATATTTAGAGGAGGATAATCGTCCTTCCGTTTCGGAGGATGTGAATTTTGAAAAGGGTATGGGCGTATCCATCGGGCGCTTAAGAGAAGACCATCTTTTTGACTATAAGTTTGTAGGGCTTAGCCACAATACCTTAAGAGGAGCTGCAGGAGGCGGCGTGCTTTCTGCGGAAATGCTGGTGGAACTCGGTTATATTACAAAGTAAAAACGGGAGGATGCAGGGAAAGAAAAAGACAGGCTAAAATGAAATTTTCTTTTCTTGCATCCTCTTTTTCATAAAGTCATTTCAGGATATTTTTAAAAATTCAGGATAGGCAGAAGGAGGAGAGCATGAAGGTACAAAACTTGGGGAGATTTGTAGACGGAAGAGAAGTTCATCTGTTTACGATGGAAAATAAAAACGGAGTAAAGGCAAGCTTCACAGACCTTGGTGCTGTCTGGCTTTCTCTGCTTTTCCCGAATCGAAGCGGAAAGGAACTTGACCTTCTTCTTTCTGTAGAAAACTGGGAAGACATTATGGAAAATCCCGGACACATGGGAGAAGTGGTAGGAAGAAACAGTAACCGTATCGCAGGGGGAAAGTTTAGTTTGAACAACACAGAATATCAGCTTTTTTTAAATGATGCCCAGTATAGTAACTGCCATTCCGGGCCTGACTATTTTGGTAGGCGCCTTTTTACCGTAAAGGAAGAAGGAGAAAATAGTCTGACACTTTCCCTATTCTCCAAGGACATGGATCAAGGATTTCCCGGAGACATGGACTTCTCCGTGCGCTATACTTTGACGGAGGAAAATGAAGTGAAGATTCGCTATAAGGGGCTTTCCAACAAGGATACGATAATGAATTTCACAAACCATGCCTATTTTAATTTGATGGGACATGATTTCGGCTCTCTTTCCGAGCATGAAATTCGTATTCATGCGGACAGCTACACTCCTTCCGATTCTCACTTGATTCCTACGGGAGAGATTCGCAGCGTGGAAGGCACTGTCTTTGACTTTAGGACTGAGAAAACGATGCTTGATCAGAAGCGTCTAAAGGAAGAATTAAAGGAAGTGGGAGGCTATGACCACAATTTCTGTATAAGAGACTATGACAAGACGCTCCGTCGCGCCGCAGAGGTTTTCTGTAAAAAGTCCGGTATCGCCATGGAAGTGGATACGGATTGCCCGGGAATTCAATTTTATACCGGAAACTTTATGGCTGCGGAGGGACTCGGAAAGGGCGGTATAGACTATGGAAAGCACAGCGGATTCTGTCTGGAAACACAGTATTATCCGGATGCTATCAATAAGCCGAATTTCCCATCTCCGATTGTGAAGGCGGGAGTGGTGTATAAGTCGGAAACGGTTTACCGCTTTGTAAGAAGATTGATATAAAATGAAGAAATTATTTATTGCGGAGAAGCCTTCTGTTGCCAAGCAGTTTGCAGAAGCCTTGGGAGTGGCGACAGGAGGGGGAAACCGCGGCTATTTGGAAAATCAGGATTATATCTTTACCTGGTGTGTAGGACATCTCATCAGTATGAGTTATCCGGAAAAATACGATGAGGAGCTTAAGAAATGGAAGATGGATCCGCTCCCCTTTATCCCAAAGGATTATCTCTACGAGGTAATCCCCTCTGTGAAGGAGCAATTTTCCATAGTTTCCGCACTTTTACAGAGAAAGGATGTAGAAACAATCTATATCTGCACTGACTCGGGAAGAGAGGGAGAATATATCTATCGTTTGGTGGCCTCCCAATGTCCGGAGATTCGTGCGGAAGAAAAAAGAGTCTGGATTGACTCCCAAACCAAGGAAGAAATTCTTCGAGGAATTCGAGAGGCGAAGGCGAAGACTGCCTATGACAGGCTGGGGACTGCCGCTTATCTTCGAGCAAAGGAAGACTATCTTATGGGAATCAATTTCTCCCGTGTCTTGACTCTCCGTTACGGAAGAGAGCTTGCGAGAGTACTCGGCAAGGAAAAATCCACTGTTATCGCGGTGGGAAGAGTGATGAGCTGTGTTTTAGCCATGATTGTGCAGAGGGAAATGGAGATTCGCGCCTTTCAAAAGACAAGCTTCTGGAAGATTCTCGGGGACTTCAGCTTGGACGGGGAAAATACGGCACTTTCCTGTGAATTTAGAGGAAAGGAAGAGAGTAAACATTATAGAGAGTCCGACTTATATAAAAATATGGGCTTCCTACAGGAAGAAAAAGCGAAGGCTTTTCAGGAACTCTTTAAGCCCTATCCACGGGAAGGGATAATTACAAGTTTGGAAAAGAAAAAAGAAGTCAAGAATCCGCCACTTCTTTTTAACCTTGCGGAACTCCAAAACGAATGTGCCAAGATTTTAAAAATCAGTCCCGATGATACCTTAAAGCTTGTACAGGAGCTCTATGAAAAGAAGCTTTGCACTTATCCCAGAACGGACGCCAGAGTCCTTTCCACCGCGGTTTCCAAGGAAATAGAGAAAAATATCCGCGGTCTTTCCGCCTTTCCGCAGTACCTTCCCTTTGCAAAGGATATCTTGGAGCGAAAAAGCTATAGCGGTATAGCTAAGACAAAGTACTGTGATGACAAAAAAATCACCGATCACTATGCCATCATTCCTACGGGGCAGGGAAGAGTCCAGTACAATAGTCTGGGAACACTTCAAAAAAAGGTCTTTGATTTTATTGTCCGCCGCTTTCTCTCTATTTTTTATCCATCCGCAGAGTACAAAAAGTACAATCTCTGCATTGCAGTTTTAGAGGAGGAGTTTTTAGCGAGTGAGAAGCAGCTCGAAAAACCGGGCTACCTTCAGCTCTATGAAAAAAGCATAGAGAAGGATGAAAAGGAAGGAGATCCGGAGAATGAGGAAAACTGTGTGAGCGGTCTATCGGGGCTTTCCGGTCTAAAAAAGGGTTCTAAGGTTTATCTTATGAACACTGCCCTAAAAGAAGGGGAAACTTCTCCTCCTAAACGATATACTTCGGGAACGATGATTTTGGCCATGGAAAATGCTGGAAAGCTGATAGAGGACGAGTCTCTTAGAGAACAGATTAAAGGCTCCGGAATTGGAACCTCCGCAACGCGTGCCGGAATTTTGACCAAGCTGGAAAAGAACGAATATATTTGTTTGGATAAGAAGAACCAACAGCTTTCTCCGAGTCTTTTAGGGGAAAAAATTGTGCAAATCCTATGGAACTCCATTCCTTCGCTTTTAAATCCGACCCTTACCGCTTCTTGGGAAAAAGGGCTTTCCTATGTGGAGGAGGGAAAGATTGAAGAGAAGGAGTATATGGAGAAGCTGGAGGATTTTGTACGAAAAAATACGGAAAAGGTGAAATATGCCTGACGAAAAGCTATAGGAAACGAAACGTAATAAGAAGTTGAAAAAGGATTTTTTTAATTCTGATTGAAAGAATACGATAGAAAGGAAAGCATGAAAAAAGAAGCTTGTACAACAAGGAAGCTCTTTCCCGAGCTGAAAGCGCCCTATGACAGCTTGCTACAGGATACACTCTATCCCTGGGAGGCTATTCCGAAGATTAAAACCTGGATTAAAGAAGTGCAGAAAAGTCTCTCGGAGGACTTTAACGAGCTCAAGCCCGGCGTATTTATCCATAAGACGGTAAAGCTTTACCCAAACATCTATCTGGGGGAGAATATCATCATTATGGAAGATTGTGAACTGAGACCGGGAGCTTTTTTGCGGGAAAATGTTTTTGCAGGAGCCGGTTCCGTACTTGGAAACAGCTGTGAATTCAAAAATGCGGTACTCTTTCCCCATGTACAGACCCCGCACTATAACTATGTTGGGGATTCCATTCTGGGAGAATACTCCCACCTTGGGGCAGGAGCGCTGACTTCCAATGTGAAGTCGGATAAAACACTGCTTACCCTGCATTTTGAAGACGGAGAGATAGAAACCGGATTGAAAAAGTTTGGAGCTATACTATCTGATCATGTGGAAGTGGGCTGTCAAAGTGTTTTAAATCCGGGAACAATCATATTTTCCCACACGAATATCTATCCATTGTCTGCTGTAAGGGGTATAATACCCGGTGGCTCGATTTATAAGGACAAAAATACGCTTGTGAAGAAGAGAGGAGAGGAATAGCAATGAATCAATTTGGTGAAAATGTATTTGTTTTGGATCATCCCCTGATTACCCATAAAATCTCCATTTTAAGGGATAAAACAACGGGGACCAACGAATTCCGTCAGCTGGTAGAGGAAATTGCCATGCTTATGGGCTTTGTGGCGCTGTCGGATCTTCCTATGACCAAGGTTCCGGTGGAAACCCCTATTGAAACTGCGGATACCTATGTTATTGCGGGAAGAAAGCTTGCTATTGTTCCCATCCTTCGCGCAGGTCTTGGCATGGTTTCCGGACTGACAGCTTTGGTTCCGTCCGCAAAGATCGGACATATCGGTCTTTACAGAGATGAAAACACGCATAAGCCGGTAGAATATTTCTGTAAGCTCCCCAGTCCGATTGAAGAGAGAATCATCGTGGTTTGCGATCCTATGCTTGCAACGGGCGGCTCCGGTGTGGATGCCATTAACCTGATTAAAAAGCACGGCGGAAAGAAGATTAAGTTTGTATGCATCATTGCTGCTCCGGAAGGGGTAAAGAAGCTTCATGAAGAGCACCCCGATGTGCAGATTTATGTTGGAAATTTAGATAGACAATTAAATGAAAATGCCTACATCTGTCCCGGACTTGGAGATGCGGGAGATAGAATTTTCGGAACAAAATAATTGGAGTATTGCAGCGGGGAGTTCCGACCGTTAAGAGAGATACTTCTTAACGAGAGTTGCCAACTGCAAAAATTAAACATTAAAAAAGAGGAAAGAATCTTCTTTCCTCTTTCAAAATGCCGCTGGCCGGACTTGAACCGGCACGGTTTCCCGCTTGATTTTGAGTCAAGTGCGTCTGCCATTCCGCCACAGCGGCAAGCGCTATAAAGAGTAGCACATTATTTTTTCTTTTGCAAGTATTGTTTTAGGAAAGCAACTACTGCTTTGCAGAAAAATTTTTGGATTTATTAATAACAGGAGCATACAGTGAATTGCTTAGAAGCCAGAAAATATATCTACGATTTTGTGCAGGGAAATTGGGAGGAAGATCGGATAGAGGATTTTTTACGCCATATTGAAACTTGTCCGGATTGTAAGGAGGAGCTGCGTGTAACCCATATGATTTATCACGGTCTTCGAAGCCTGGAAGGAAAAGAAGATTTACAGGTAGAGCGTTCATACCAAAAAATGCAAGAGGAGGCGGGACGCTTTCTTCGCAGGGGACATTTCATATCCGCGGTGCGACTTGCCTCGGAAACTCTTGTTTTTTGGGCGCTTTCTTTTTCTTTACTATATATTATTTCGGGATACTTTTTGATAAATAATGTCTCATTTCGATATAGAGTAGGAGGATTTCTTGAACAAGAATAAATTGTTGTTAATCGACGGTCACAGCATTTTGTCCAGAGCCTTTTACGGAGTTCCCATTTTAAGTAATAATGAGGGCATTCCTACAAATGGTGTTTTTGGATTTTTAAATATTTTCTTTAAAGAAATTGAATTGGAAGGGGCGGATCATGTTGCGGTTGCCTTTGATATGCCTGTGCCGACC
>CAUTEL010000097.1:0-6455 GCA_963537185.1 uncultured Oribacterium sp.
CTTGAGGACAGGGAAAAAGCGACTTGTGACAAAATAATGAAAAGTTCCGCAGAATAATTTTTTTCATCTTTCGACAATAGTAAATAGAAAAGCTCTATAAGTACAAAGCCTATTCCAAGAATGCAGGATATTGCCGCCTTTCCTTGCAAGCCTTGAAAGTACTTCCTATAGCTTGCACCGTCTACTGCGCCTTCTTCAAGGGAACCGTCTTCTCTGCGCATTTCTTTTCCGCGGGATTGATAAAGGAAGATCCCCAAGTTCACTGCTGTAAGGAGCACCGCCACCGCTTCCAGCGCATAAGGAAAGAGAAGATACGCAGTATTGGCAAGCCCGGCCTTCGAAAAAAATCCCGGAAAAAGCATTAAAGGAAGAAGCGGAAGAAAGAAAAGGCAAAGACGAAGATTTTCTTTGTTTCTTTCTTCCGGATTTCTTCGGTCCTTATAGATCTTCTTTCTTTCCTCTATCGCCTCTTTGGAAAGAACTCCCCCACGGTCATAGGGGGATTGGAACATCCCCATTATTCTATCCCCGTAAGATCATAGTCGGAAAGATACTTCGCCGCCGTTTCACAGATTCCTCTTAAGCAGCTTTCTTCAAAGGGGCTCTCCATACCGGCATTTTTAAGAAGCTCCGTGAAAACCACCGATCCGCCCTGCTTGGTATAATCCATGTAGTGCTTCCAGGCATCTTTCTGGTCCTTCTGAATCCTGTTCCAGAACTCCAGAGCCACTGTCTGTGCAAGGCAATAATCAATATAGTAGAAAGGCATGGAGTAAATATGGTGCTGTCTCTGCCATCCCTCACCCTCACTGTAGAAGGGAATCTCCCCATCGAGTTTTAACCACGGCTGATAAATCTGTACGAGCTTCTTCCACTCGGCATGTCTCTCTGCAGGACTTAAGCTCGGATTTTCATAAACAATATGCTGGAAGTGATCCACCATAGTACCATAGGGGATAAAGGTCAAGGCTCCCGCAAGGTGGGAGTAATTGTACTTTCTCGCATCCTTTCCGAAGAACTCCTCGGAAAAGGCCTCTGCGAAGAACTCCATGGACATGGAATGTACCTCACAGGCTTCCATCCCCGGCCAAATGGTTTCTGCCGGCACTCTGTTTCTATTGATATACGCCGCAAAGGCATGTCCCGCCTCATGGGTGATGACCTCAATATCATGCTGGGTATTGTTGAAGTTTGCAAAAATAAAGGGTGTCTTATAATCCATAATGGAGGTACAATAGCCGCCTCCCTGCTTTCCCTTGGTGGAAAGAAGGTCCATAAGCTCATCATCAATCATATGATTAAAGAATTCGGAGGTTTCCGGAGAAAGCCAGTCATAGAACTTCTTTCCGGCTTCCACGATTTCATCCGGGTTTCCTGCAGGCTTCGGATTTCCGGAGCGGAACTCGATTGCCGCATCGGCATAGCTTAGGGGATAGCTTTTCCCAAGTCTTTCCGCCTGTCTTTTATAAACCTTTTCCGCAAGAGGCACAAGATACTTCTGTACCGCTTCTCTGAATTTTTCCACATCCTGCTGATTGTAGCAGTTTCTCTTCATTCTGTAATAGCCAAGCTCCGTATAGCCCTTATAGCCGAGCTTCTTACCCATACCGTCGCGAAGTTTA
The DNA here is from genome assembly GCA_963537185.1 of uncultured Oribacterium sp. GTDB lineage: Bacteria > Bacillota > Clostridia > Lachnospirales > Lachnospiraceae > Oribacterium. The sequence goes on from CAUTEL010000097.1 coordinate 1,623, forward strand.
ACGAGCTCATCATACAGTCTGTCCAACTCTTTTTGATTATCCTTATACCACTGCCCCTCCGCCTTCCACGCGGAAAGTCTTCTCGCATCATCTTTGTCATTCTTAAAGGGAGTGATTTGAGAAAGGGTGTATACCTTTCCTTCGAAGGGAATCTGTGCGCTCGCAAGGAGCTTTTCGTAGGCCGTCACCAGTTCATTTTCCTTCTGTAAATCCGGAATGATTTCCGGAGAAAAGGTCTTTAAAGTCATCTCGGCATTGATAAACATGATGCTGCCGTATTTCTTTTCAAAATCCTCTTTAAAGGGAGAGGCAAGTAGCGCCTTAATCCATTCCTGTCCAAATTCCTGAATCTTCGGATATGCATTGTTCCAATAGTTTTCTTCCTCATCATAAAACTTATCTTCGGTATTAATAGAATGACGAATATGCGTCAGGGTTGACATCGTATCAACATGTCCCTGCATCGCTTCCATTCTTAAGAAAACTTCCTCCGCCTCGGCAAATCCCTTTGCGTCCTGTAACTCTTGAATAAGCCTCTTTGCATCTTCCGCTATTTTTTCCACGGAAATACGCTCATACTGCATATCTTTAAATTTCATACTATGTCCTCCGTTCACTTCCCTTTTAGAAAAAAATTTCCACAAACAATTTGATAATAAAACCATTTCTCCATACGGTCAATTCTTTTCTTCGTTTAAAAAGATTGGCACGCTTTGCAAGCGATACTCGTTATGAATAAAGAAAAGAACCCCGCTTTGCCCTTAGGCTTTGGGGGTTCTTTCCGAAACTGAAAGTGCAAGTCATTTAAAAAAATCGCTTTACTTCTTCGTGAGATATTTCCGGATATCAAGAGATGCGGCAATGAAGATTACGATACCGATAGCAATGTACTGTGCGTTTGCATTGACACCGAGATACTGTAAAGCAGTCTTCAATAGCTCAAGCACTGCTACACCGATAAAGGCACTGGAAACCTTTCCTCGTCCGCCGGTTACGGATACACCGCCGAGCGCACAGGCCGCAATCGCCTCCATCTCATAGCCGAGACCGGTATTTACCGAAGCACCGCCGGCTTTCGCACCGAGCATATAGCCTGCCATTCCGTAGAATGCGGCAGCCTTTGCATAAATCATAACGAGGGTCATGTTCACCGGTACACCGGCCACCTCTGCCGCCTGAGCATTTCCGCCGATTGCGTACATGTATTTTCCATGACGAGTCATATTGAAAATGAACCAAGTAATGCCCGCCATAAGAAGGGCCATCCAGATCAAGAAGCTTAAGCCCAGGAATTTTCCCGTGGAGAAGAGGGTATAGGTCTCAACATATCCTCCGAGAGGAGTTGCATTGGTAAAGAGCAGACCTAAACCGTAAATAATCTCCATCATAGCCAGTGTGGCAATAAAGGGAGGAACGGAAAGGTAAGCAATAAACCAGCCCGTTACAGTTCCGAAAATAGCGCAAATCAGCATAACGAGCAGAAGAACTACAATCGGATTCATCGGAGTAATCTTTAAAAGAAAGCCGTTTCCAAGAGATGCCCAAGGCTCCTGCTGGAAGAATCTTCCGGAATAGCCCACCTTCTGTAACAAAGTACCTGCAAGGCAGGCACCGAATCCGATCATACGACCTGCAGAAAGGTCACAGCCTGCCGTAATAACGCAACCTGCAATACCGAGTGCGATTACCAGACGGTAAGACATATTGGCAAGAAGGTTCATTCCGTTATCCGGAGTTAAGAAGTTCTTTGTAGTCAGTCCTGTATAAATTACCAGGATAAACATAACGATGATGACACCGTTATTGATTAAAAAATCTGTAATTTTTTGTTTTTGTGTCTTTTGCATTTTCCCTCTCCCCTAGAACATAGTCGCAAAGTTCATGACATTTTCCTGTGTCATCTCTTCTTTATTATCAATTTCTCCTGTAAGCTTTCCGTTACACATTACACAGATTCTGTCTGCCATACCGAGAAGCTCGGGCATTTCGGAGGAAATCATGATAATGGCCTTGCCCTGCTTTGCCAGCTCTTCCATAATCTCATAGATTTCGTGCTTTGCCCCGATGTCAATTCCTCTTGTGGGCTCATCCATAATCAGAATATCAGGGTCCTTCGCAAGCCATCTGGAGATAATTACCTTCTGCTGGTTACCTCCCGAAAGATTTCCGATTTGTTCCTTCATGCTGGGAGTCTTAATGGACAGTCTCTTAATATTGTCATCCACCACCTTATTGATGGAAGGGTGATTCAACATGATGCCGGCCTTTAAGAATTTATTGTAAATGGAAACACCGACATTGTCCTTTATGGAAAGACAACCGAAAATACCGTTTCCTCTACGGTCTTCGGTAATCATGCCAATTCCGCTATCCATCGCATCTCTAGGTCTTTTGACGCTAACTTCCTTTCCGTGAACCTTCAGCTTTCCCTTTGTGATATGGCGAATACCGAAGATCCCTTCCATAAGCTCTGTTCTCTGAGCTCCTACAAGACCGCCAAAACCGAGGATTTCTCCCTTTCTTATGGAGAAGCTTACACCGCGGAAAGATTTCTCATGAATCGAGGTATAGTCCTCTACTTCCATGATGGTCTCTCCAATTTCATGATGGTGCTCCGGATAAATATTGTTTAACTCGCGTCCTACCATCTTTGCAATGATCTGGTCGGTCGTCATATCCTCTGCACGCCAGGTTCCTACATAGGTTCCGTCTCGCATGATGGTAATATCATCGGAAATCCGCTTGATTTCATCCATCTTATGAGAAATATAAATCATGGATACGCCTTTTTTCTTCAAATCCCCCATTACCTTAAAGAGGAATTCCACTTCCTTGTCTGAAAGAGAAGAGGTCGGCTCATCAAAGATAATGACCTTTGCATCATGGGAAACCGCCTTGGCAATCTCCACCATCTGCATCTGTCCGATGGATAAAGAAGAAAGAGGAGCCTTAACATTGTAGTCCAGCCCAAGCTCAGACAGCCACTTCTCCGTTTCCTTATGCATTTCTTTATGATTAATAACCTGAAGAGGGCCGAACTTGTATACCGGAAATCTTCCAAGATACATATTTTCCGCAACAGAACGAGCAAGCACGGGCTGCAATTCCTGATGCACCATCGCCACTCCATGCTCCATTGCCTCATCCGGATTGTTGATTTCTACTTTTTCTCCATCCAGAAGAATTTCTCCCTGATCCATCTTGTAAATGCCGAAAAGGCACTTCATCAAAGTAGATTTTCCTGCACCATTTTCCCCCATGAGGGCATGAACAGTCCCCGGACGGACAGAAAGCTGCACATTATCCAGTGCTTTTACGCCCGGAAATGATTTTGAAACATTCTTCATTTCCAACTTAAATTCTGCCATCTAGTCCTCCATTTCTTTTAGGTCTTCGTTTTCTTTATTAGTAGCCGTAAAAACGGTAAATTTTCTATTTCTACTCTATTCTTTTTATTCAATTTGAATATTTCGCTGTTTACTGTATCCGCCGTATATTCCCTATATCGCCGTACTATCCGCTTATTTCTTAGCTTCGTGATAATCGCTTATAGTTCCTTCGCTTTATGAATGTCTTATCTTTTCATTTAGAAAAAAATGAAGGAGAGAGGCATGCGGCTTCACTCCTTCATTTCCTTAAAATCTTACTTTAAAAGAGCCAAAATATCCTTTGCATTATCCTTTGTAACCTTTACATAGTCACAACCAATGTAATGATCGTTTCCGGCACCGGTAAGATAGCTGATAGCTGCATCACCCGCTGTGTGAGACTGTGTAAGGAAGTCATTAAATACAGTACCGGTCTGTGTGCCTGCAAGTACATTCTGGCAAGCCTCTTCAAGAGCGTCAACACCTACAAGGTAAACATCCTCTCCAACAGTTCTTCCTGCTGCCTGGATAGCCTGTAAAGCACCAAGAGCCATGGAGTCGTTGTTACAGAAAACAACCTCGATGTCCTTGCCGTTCTTAGCAAGAGCGTTTGCTACCAAAGACTGTGCTGCAGCCTGATCCCAGTTACCAACCTGCTCGTCAAGCTTGTTCACTTCCATGCCTGCATCCTGTAAAGCCTTTACGGAGAACTCTGTTCTGTACTGAGCATCAATGTTCTCGGGATCACCCTTAATCATGATGTAATCAACCTTGCCGTTTCCGTTCATATCCAGCTTGTCCATACCGATGTCTGCAATGATTTCGCCCTGGAAAGTTCCGGACTGGCGAGCATCACATCCTACATAAGTTACATCCCAGTTCTTCTCTTCCCATCTCTTCTCTTCATCCTGATCCGGCTCTCTGTTGATGTAAACAAGAGGGATGCCTGCAGCCTGAACCATATCTGTGATGGTTGCTGCGGAAGAAGAGTTAACCGGGTTAACGATAAGTACATCTACCTTATCGGTAATGAAGTTCTGAATCTGGTTGGTCTGTGTTGCCTGGTCGTTAGCGCCATCCATAACCTTGATATTTTCCTTCTTAAAGCCCTTGGATACAAGGTAGTTCTCAAGCTCTGTACGGAATAATGTCATGAAGTTATCAGAGAACTGATAGATGCAGATGCCGACCTTTTTATCGGAAAGGTCTCCGCTCATCTCTTCTACAGCAGCCTTAGTCTCTTCCATAGCCTTCTCTTCAGCTTTAGCTGTAGTTTCGGCAGCCTTAGTGGTTTCTGTCTTTGCAGCACCTCCACAAGCGGCAAGCGTAGACGCTGCCATAGCAGTTACTGTTAAAACACTCAGAATTTTTTTCATTTTTTTCCTCCTCAATAATACGAATGTTTAAATTCTTAAGGGATTATAAACTCCTTGATTCAGAAAAAAAATAGAGATTTCTTTTATAC
>CAUTEL010000098.1:0-6443 GCA_963537185.1 uncultured Oribacterium sp.
GTTTTTATTGTCGCAAAGATATAATATGAACTCATAAAATTATGTGTCATAAGATAAATTCAAAGTAATTCTTATATTTAATTATTTTGAAGAACAAGGAGGAAGTATGGCAAAGATTTCAGAAACAACCCGGGATACTTGGATTAAGAGTACCTTTCCCGAGTGGGGGACCTGGCTGGTAGAAGACATCGAAAAGGAAGTGGTCCCGGAAGGGCAGGTTGCGATGTGGTGGCTGGGATGCACCGGCATCTGGTTCAAAACTCCGGGAGGAGCAAACATAACTATTGATCTATGGTGCGGAAACGGAAAGCGCACACACGGTGACAATCAGATGAAGCCCGGACACCAAATGGCAAACATGTGCGGCGGAAGGTTGATGCAGCCAAACTTAAGAAATGTTCCTTTTGTAATCGATCCTTTTGCGTTTAAAAAGGTAGATGCCGTTTTAGCCACACACTATCATCAAGACCACATGTCTATCGAGTGGGCTGCACAGGTAGTAAACAGCGGTATGACCACCACGGATGAAAATGGCAAGGAAATTCCCGTTCCTTTTATAGGACCGCTAAAATCTGTCGAAATATGGAGAAAGTGGGGAGTTCCGGAGGACCGCTTAAAGGTGGTGAAACCGGGAGACAGTATAAAGCTTAAGGATATCGAGATCGTATGTCTGGACAGTTTTGACAGAACCTGTATCGTAACCACCGATTCCACAGGAGAAGACAGAGAAGAACTCACCGGCGTATGTCCTACCGATATGGATGATAAGGCTGTCAACTACCTTGTAAAGACTCCGGGAGGAAACATCTACCACTCCGGAGACTCTCATTTCTCCATTTACTTTGCAAAGCACGGTAAGGACCATGATATTGATGTCGCTTTCGGCTCCTTTGGAGAAAACCCGATTGGAATGCAGGATAAAATGACCTCCGTAGATGTCCTTCGTATGGCGGAGAATCTGCAGTGCAAGGTAGTCATCCCCATTCACTGGGATGTATGGACCAACTTCCAGGCGGACTGTGAAGAAATAAAGCTGCTTTATGACTTCAAAAAGGATAGAAATGAGTACAAGTTCCACCCCTTCTTCTGGCAGGTAGGAGGAAAATATGTTTATCCTCAGGATAAAGACAAGCTTTACTTCCATCATCGCAGAGGCTTTGAAGACTGCTTTGAACATCCGCAAAATATCCCCTTCCGTTCCTGTTTATAAGTAAGGAGAAACTGAAATGTCCAATGTTTTAGAAAGAATTGTTGAAAAAAAACACTACAGTTTTATTAACGGAAAGGGAATAAGCTGGCAGGAAGCAGTTCGGCTCAGTGCCCTCCCCCTCGTAGAAGAAGGCAGTGTAGACAGTGAGTATTATAAACAGATTGTCAGTTGCATCGAAAAACACGGCACCTACATCGTTATGGAGCATAACATTGCAATGCCTCACACAACGGCAAACCCCATTGGTGCACATAGGACTGCAGTCGGCCTCATGATTTGTGAAAATAAAATTGATTTCGGCTGTGATGAAAGCGGAGAGAAAAAAGAAGCCAATCTGATATTTACGCTTTCCTCGGTCAATGCCGATGAGCACATGGAAAATATATCTCAATTAATGGATGTTTTTATGAACTATGACTTAATTGAAGCCCTCGGAAAATGTCATAGTGCAGAAGAAATATTAGAAGCAACGAAGAAATACCAAACTAGCGAATCTTAAGTTTAAAACAGGAGGAAAAAAATGGGAATTTTAAACGCGATTTGGACTTTTTTTGCGACCTACATTTTACAGAAACCACCTTATATGGTAGGTTTTCTGACACTGCTCGGCTACTGCCTTATGGGAAAGAAATGGTACGACACCCTTGCAGGAACATTAAAGGCTATTATCGGTATGTTGATTTTAAGTGCCGGTTCAGGCGGTCTCGTATCCAACTTCCGTCCAATCCTTGCAGGACTGAAGGACAGATTTAATCTTACCGCGGCCGTAATCGATCCTTATTACGGACAAAACGCAGTAACTGCCGGAGTGGAAGAAGTATTCGGAAAAGGCTTTTCACAAGTTATGACACTTCTTCTCATTGCCTTCATCGTAAATATTCTTCTTGTTCGATTCAACAAGATTACAAAGTGCCGTACACTTTTCACAACCGGACATGTACAGGTACAGCAGGCAGCAACAGCATACTGGTTGATTCTCTTTGCACTTCCCGCATTGCGCGAAAAAAACTTTGCACTTCTTATCGTGATGTCCGTTATCCTCGGCGCCTACTGGGCAGTCGGTTCAAACCTTACCGTTAAGCCTATGCAGGAGCTTACAGAGGGTGCGGGATTTGCCATTGCACATCAGCAGATGTTCGGTATTCGTCTCGGAGCATGGCTTGCGGAAAAGCTTTTCGGAAGCAAGGGCGGAACCAGAGAAGTTAAGAAGGTCGGCGACCTTAAGATGCCCGGTTTCTTCTCCATTTTCAGTCAGAACATGGTATGTACCGCAATCTTAATGACCGTATTCTTCGGAACCATCATGGCCGTTATCGGAAAGCCGTTCTTCGTACAAGCGGAAACCATTAAGGAAAAAGATAATTTTGCATTCTATGTATTTAATACCTCCTTGCAGTTTGCTGTATACCTTGCAATCCTGCAGCTCGGCGTTCGTACTTTCGTAACAGAATTAACCGCATCCTTCCAGGGTATTGCAAACAAGCTTCTTCCCTCTTCCGTACCCGGCGTAGATTGTGCCGTATGCTATGGATTTGGTGATGCAAATGCGGTTACCTTCGGATTCCTTGCAGGTCTTACAGGACAGATTATTGCTATTATTACCTTGATTCTGATCGGTTCTCCGACCATCATCATCTGCGGATTCGTTCCCGTATTCTTTGACAATGCCACAATCGGTCTTGTTGCAAACGAAAAGGGTGGACTTAAGGCTTGCCTTGTTATACCATTCTTATCAGGACTGATTCAGGTCTTCGGTGCAGCATTTATTTCCGGATGGGTTGGACTTGCAAACTACGGCGGATATCTTGGAATGTTTGACTGGGATACAGTATGGCCGATGTTCACCGTTCTTATGCATTACCTTGGATATATCGGTGTAGCAGTGGTAGTTATCGTACTGCTGGCTATTCCGCAGATTGAGTATCGCATGGATCCGAAGGGATATTTCCTGATCACGGAAGATTATGACGCTTATCTTGAACACAAAAAAGCTAAAAAAGGAGAATAATCATGGCTAAACTTGACGGAAAAAAAATATTGGCTTGCTGTGCAAACGGTGCCGGCTCCTCTCTTATGATGGAAATAGCTATTCAAAAGGTAATGACAAAACATAATATTAAGCCTGCAGAACTGGTACACTGCCCTATTTCCGAAGGAAAGAGTGCAGCTTCAAAATATGATCTTGTTTTCTGCTCAAAGTCCTTTGCCTATAACTTTGAAGATGTAGGAAGACGCACGGTAGTCATTCCCTTAAAGAATGTGATGTCCGATAAAGAAATCGAAGAAGGGCTCCGGGAAGCCGGACTCTTAGACTAAAAGAAGTCATTCGTGACAATCTCTCCACTTCGCGAGTCCGGGGTATATACTCCGGACTCGCATTTAAAAATGACGCAAGGCAGTCTTATACTTCAGGGTAGTAAATATGAAAAACAGTAAAACCAATGTCGAAGCAAGACAAGAAAGTATCTTAAAATATGTCAGAAAAGCAGGGGAAGTGCATTCCAACGACCTGGCCAATGAATTTCAGATTTCCATTATGACTGTGAGAAGAGATCTGGAAGAACTTGCCCAAAAGCATTTACTGAAAAGAACCCACGGAGGCGCCTGCACTCTGGACTATGTAAAAGGCAGTAAAACGCTCAGTAAAAATATCCGTATCTGCCGAGATATGATTTCACGCTATGCCGCGACCCTTGTAAAGGACAATGACAGAGTCTTCATAAACGGGAGTAAAACCGCACTTAAGATGCTGGACTATGTCGGCGAAAAGAAGGTTACGGTTTATACCAATAACGGACTGGCCTTCGGAAGAAAATTTCCCGAAAATGTCTCCATTCACATGACGGGAGGAGAGCTTCGAAATCATATTCTTGTGGGAGACTTTACCATGAGAAATATTCTGGATGTCAGCGCGAACAAGACTTTTATAGGATGCTGGGCAGTCTATGACGACGGTGCCTTTGTATATAATATAGCCAATGAAATCGGCATTAATGAAGCCATGATCAGTAGAACCAAAGAAGATCTCTATATTCTTGCCGATCACAGTAAATTACAGAGAAATGATAAGCCGGGAAATCGTTACGGAAGCTGTATCTATGATCGAAAGGTGACTTTAATCACCGATCATCAGGCTGATCCGGACATTGTAAATAAACTGCGCGAAAGCGGAATGGAAATCATCATCGTATGATTCCATAAAGAAAGGAAAAAATAAATGCTAAGCAAAAAAATCACATTAACCAATGAGCAGGGACTTCATATGCGCCCGGCAACGGTATTTAGTCAAGCTATGACTCCCTTTACTTGCGATGTAAACATTTTATTCCATGACAAGAAGTACAACGCTAAAAGTGTCATGATGCTTATGAGCGCCTGCATGAAGCATGGCTCCGAAATTGAAATTCAATGTGAGGGTCCTGATGAAGAAGCCGCAATGAACAAGGCTATAGAACTGATTGAAAGCGGTTTAGGAGAATAAAATGATGAACGGTATTCCTGCCTCACACGGAATCGGAATCGGTAGTATCTGTGTGATTGAAGAGCACGATTTACATTACGATGCGGTAAAAATCGAAGATGTAACCGCTGAGAAAAAAAGATTTGAAGACGCTGTAGATAAGTTCAAAAAAGAAACCGCAGAGATAGCTGAAGACATTCGAAAAAGAATCGGTCCGAAGGAAGCGGAAATCTTGGAAAGTCATCTCATTATGATAGACGATCCTACTATGGCCGGGGAAATGCAAAAACTTATAGACGCGGGACAATGCTCCGAATCTGCCGTAGAAGCCGTTTGCGATATGTTTATAGGCATGTTTTCCCAAATGGACGACGAGTTTATGCAGCAAAGGGCGGCAGATATCAGAGATATCAAGGTAAGTCTGCTAAAAATTCTACTAGCCGTAGAGGATGTAGATATCAGTAAGGTCCCCCCCGGGACCATTCTCGTAGCTAAAGATTTGACCCCCTCTATGACCTCGCAGATACGAAAGGAAAATGTTTGCGGAATCATCACAGAGGTCGGAGGAAAAACCTCTCACTCCGCAATTTTAGCCAGAGCTCTGGAAATTCCGGCAGTCCTCTCCGTTCCAAAGATTACCGAAGTAGTAAAAAATAAGGATACCGCTATTGTAGACGGCACAGAGGGAATTGTTTATATAAAGCCGGAAGGTGACATCCTTTCCCAATATATCATTAAGCGAGAGGATTTTATTAAAAAGCAGGCTGAACTTAAGGATTTTTTCGGTAAAGAAACCACAACGGCAGACGGTATAAAACCCGAGCTTTTCTGTAATATTGGCACTCCCAAAGATGCCAAAAAGGTCATCGAATGTGACGGAGAAGGAGTAGGACTCTTCCGCTCCGAGTTCCTCTTTATGGACAACACAAGAATGCCCACAGAGGAAGAACAGTTTAATGCCTATAAAGAAGCGGCACAAATCATGGGCGGGAAAGCCCTTATCATCCGAACACTGGATATCGGAGGAGATAAAGATATCCCCTATCTCCATATGAAAAAAGAGGAGAATCCCTTCCTGGGCTATAGAGCCGTGCGATACTGTCTTGGCAATCAAGAAGTCTTCAGAACGCAGCTTCGTGCCATATTAAGAGCCTCCGCATTCGGAAAAGTGAAAATCATGCTTCCCCTTGTGAGCTGTGTAGAAGAGCTTCGCGCTGCAAAAGAGCTGATTTCCGAAATCAAAGTCGATTTGGAACAAAACGGAATGAGCTATGATAGGAATATCGAAGTAGGATGCATGATAGAGACGCCTTCCGCTTCTCTTATTGCAGACATTCTTGCTAAAGAATCCGATTTCTTCTCTATCGGAACCAATGATTTAACGCAATACACCATGACTGTAGACCGTGGAAATGCGGATGTTTCCTATCTCTACTCTACCTTCCACCCCTCCGTGCTCCGTTCCGTAAAGCACATCATTGACTGCGGAAGAGCCGCAGGGATTCCGGTCGGGATGTGTGGAGAAGCAGCTTCCGACCCGCTCTTTATCCCGCTTCTTCTCTCCTTTGGACTCAATGAGTTCAGCGTAAATCCTGCACTTGTTTTGGCTACAAGATGTGTGATTTCCAAGTGGACGAAGACAGAAGCCGATTCCCTTTCCGAGAAGGTTATGTCCCTCTCCACGGAGGCGGAAATTGTCGCAGTACTGAAAGAGGCAGTGAAAGAGTAAGCAAAAAAATCTATCCCCTAAGGAAATGTGGATAGATTTTTTAT
>CAUTEL010000099.1:0-6400 GCA_963537185.1 uncultured Oribacterium sp.
ACTAAAGGCATAGTATCTTATTTCTATATTTACATTAAGAAAAACAAAAAACGGCTTATAATTCCTCTCCTCTATGGTACAATATCTCCGTTATGATGTTAAGTTTCAATTTATTTTAATCTTTAAGGATGGACAAGCAAATGTTTGTATTTATTCGCGGTGCCGGAGACCTGGCAACGGGTATCTCCGTACGACTTCATCGTGCAGGAATCAAGCTCTGTCACAGTGAGCTGGCTATACCGACCGCTGTACGAAGGAATGTAGCCTTTTCCGAAGCGGTTCGTCTTGGAAAAACCGAAGTTGAGGGCATAGAAGCAGTTTTGGCTAAAAGTCCGGAAGAGGTCCTTGCCATAATGGAAGAGGGAAAGGTTCCCGTTGTTATAGATGAGGGGAAGGATATGCTTAAAAAGCTAAAGCCCTATGCCGTAGTAGATGCCATTTTAGCCAAAAAAAATACGGGAACGGAAATTACGGATGCGGATGTGGTTATTGCCGTTGGTCCCGGCTTTACTGCCGGAGTGGATTGTCATGCAGTGGTCGAAAGCAAAAGGGGACATAATCTGGGAAGAGTGATTCTTAAAGGCTCTGCTATCCCGAACACCGGCATTCCCGGCATCATTCAAGGCTATGGGGTAGAGAGAGTACTTCGAGCTCCCTCGGATGGAATTATGGAAGATACGGTTCCCATCGGAAGCCTTGTGAAGGAGGGAGATATCTGCGCAAGAGTCAGCGGAAATCCGGTTATTAGCTCTATTTCGGGAAGGGTGCGAGGAATGCTGCAGGAAGGCATTTCCGTATATGAAGGCATGAAAATCGGTGATGTGGATCCAAGAGGAGAAGATGTGGAATACGAAAATGTTTCCGATAAGGCAAGAGCCATTGGCGGAGGCGTTTTGGAGGCTTTACTCCATTTTTCCCGATGGGATTTGCAATAGCAAGCCTATTAATACTGAATTAATGAACTGAAGGAGAAGTCAATTTTTATGGAAAGAGAAACACAGGAAGAAATCCTCATTGATATTCCGGAGCTTTTTGCGCTCTATCTTAGGAGGGCATTTTGGATTATAGGAATAAGCCTTATATGCGCTATTCTCTTTATGGGCATTCGTGGCTTAAAAGAGAAGGAAAGGTTCGCTGTCTCCCCCAATGTTCTTCCGGGAGGCGAAGTATCGGAGGAGGAAAAGGCAAAGCTTGAGGAAGCGGAGGAAAAAATAGCGGCAACGGAGTATTATCTGCTTCGTCTAAAGCTGGAAAAAGAGCGCTTAAGCGAGGAAAGAGCGGAGTACACGAATTCCTATCTTCTTTCCCTGTCTAAAAGCTCTGTTTACGAAAGGCAAATGGAACTCTATCTTAAGCTTGAAGGCTCCTCTTTCGAGGAAAATGTGGATATTTCGAAGGAAAATGCCCTAAGGGAAGCTTTGGTCGAAAGCTATATTTCCCGCTTCCAATCCGGGGAATTCTATGAAGAGATCGCCAAAAGTACAAAGGGCTTAAAACCAAGTGACATTCCCGATATTCTCTTTTTAAATGCCAATATAAAAGCCGGAACAATCAGTCTTGTTTTTAGCGGAAAAGAGGAAGCGGATGTCCAAAAAATGGGAGACGCAGCCATAGCGTATTGGAAGAAGGCGGAAGCCGAATTGCAGGAAGGACTTGGAGCGCATACATTATATTCCAGTCTTGACAGCATAACGAAAGGAATGGGCACTCACCCCGTACTAAATTTCCGAAGCGAAACAGGCAGTTCCGAAGGGGAACAGAGCTCTATCGTAAAACGGCAGGAGGAAAAAAAGCGAAGTATTGACAGTTTAACTAAGACTGTTGAGGAGCTGGAAAAGGCGAAGCCAAATCCTGAAAGTACGGAAATCAGCTCAAATACTAAGGGAGTCAGCAAAAAGTATCTCCTAAAGCAGGGACTTATCGGTGTATTTCTCGGAGGCTTCCTTTCCGTTTTCTTCTTTACAGTCTGCTATCTGCTGGAAAAAAGGCTTCCAAGAGAAGAGGATTTAGAGAAACTCTACGGCCTTACGGTACTCGGCAGCATGAAGCGCTACAATGGAAAGGGGCTCTTCCACAGTCTGTCCGAAAAATTCTCCGGAGACCTCGAGCGCGAAAAGGATGAGGAAGCCTTACTTTCTCTTGCCAAAACAAACCTTTCTCTTCTTTTAAAAGAAAAAGGCATAGAGGAAGACTTATTGATTGTTAGTGAGAAAAAGGAACTGAGCGAAAAGGCGGCAAGCTTTATGCGGGACGAAAGCCCCTACTTAAACTGTAGCGCAGTCTATGATATTTTCAAAAACGAAGAAAGTATTCAAAAGCTCGGAAAGTACAAGGCTATTGTCTTCGTAGCGGAAGGAAAAAGTGATTTTCACACGCTTCTTAACATGAAAAGGCGATGTGAAGTTCTGGATAAAACAATTGTAGGAGTTATTTTATACTAGAAGAAAAAGTGCTCGGATCTGAGCACTTTTTCTTTTGAAACATTTTTTATCCTGTTTGAAATACAAACTAAGACAGATGAACAAGTTGCTCTATTCTTGCTAACGATTCTTCACTATCCACATCATAAAGCTCATACTCTCTTTCCACGGAAATCTTGACAATTTCCTCCAGGGGAATGGTTCCGTTTTTCAATAGGAAACCTCCACCGTGGTCTCCTGTCAGGTTTTTCAAAAGCTCAAAGTATTTTTTCGGAAAAATAACCGGATTACCTCCCTCGCCTTGATAGCTTAAACGAACGACATGTTCCTTATTTTTTGAAAATTCTATAAGCATGCGGCGAAGGCTTTCCTTTGAAAGAAGTGGCTGATCACCGGTCAGGAACATACAGCCCTTCCAGTTTTTTGCTTCCGGAGAAGAAAGTGCGATACGAATCGTATCGCTTTGATTTTCCTCATTATGCATGATAACGGAAAAATGATAACGCTTGGCCAGCTCCTGTACCTCAGGAAAGCGGGTAACCACAATCGGTGTATCCAAGCTGATATGAAGCTTTTCCTCTTTTTTCTCACCTTCCTGTATCGTTTCGGATAGCGAACCGACCGCCCCCATTTCATAAAGAAGGGCAGAGAGATTTTGAAAACAATAGGCAATCATCGCCCTTCCGGAAATAGGCTCCAACAGCTTATTTCGGCCAAAGCGTCTGCTGTGGCCCGATGCCATCACAACAAAACCAAATACGGCCTTTTCCCTTTTTCTCTTCTTCTCTTCCATCTCTCTTCCCCTACTCTCTATAAAATCTGCCGTCCCGAAACAAACTTGGCCTTCATCCTAAATAGCTCTTTTTCAGTGTACAAGAGCATTTCCAATCTTTCCTTCAAGTTTTCCTCTCGGACACTCTTTCTCTTTCTTTCGTAAACCAAAAAATCCGCTTCATATCCGGGCAGGAAGGAGCCTACTTTTCCAAAGAAGCCGCCTCCTGAAAGGCTTGCCATATAAAAAGCTTCTTCCATAGTGATTGCCGCATCTTCACCAAGAAGACAGCTTCTCAGCTTGGAAGCCTGAATAGCATCGGTAATGGCTCGGAACATGGAAAGATTGGCTCCTCCTGCAACATCCGTTCCCAACCCCAGCTTCGCCCCCTTTTTCAGGAACTGCTTTACCGGAGAAACACCGGACTGAAGATTTGTATTGGACTGGGAACAGTGGCAAATGTAGCAGCCTCTTTCTTTTAATAATTCCAACTCATCATCTCCCGTATGCACACAGTGGGCCATAACGCTATGGTCCAACAAGCCGTAGCGGTCATAGCTTTCCCCGTAGTTTTTGGTGCCCGGACAAAGCTGCTTTACCCATTCGATTTCAGCTTTGTTTTCCGAAAGATGAGATTGCAAAGGAATCCCCTCTTCTTTCATGAGTCTCCCAAGGCCTTCCATAAGCTTGTCGGAACAGGTCGGCGTAAAACGAGGCGTCAAAATCGGGTGACAATGCCGATACTCTTTCGGAATCTCTTTTAACCAATTTCTCGTATTCTCCAAGGATTCTTCGGCTGTATGCTCCGTCAAATAATCCGGCGAATTTCGATCCATATTGACCTTTCCCACCATTGTTTCTAAACCGCTCTTCTCCAGCAAGTCCATAAGACAGAGTGTCGCATCCTTATGCAGAGTAGCAAAAATCACGGCTCTGCATGTCGGGCTCTCCTTTAAGTCTTCCACAAAATTTTCATAAGCGGCCTTTGCATACTTTGTGTCTTCATACTTCGCCTCTTCCGGAAAAGTATTGATGTTCAGCCAGTCGAGGAGCGGAAGGTCCATTTTTGTTCCTCTATAAGCATATTGCGGAGCATGAAGATGCAGGTCCACCATGCCGGGAATGATCAAGTTTCCGCTATAATCCTTGATTTCCAAGGAAGAAAGTGCTTTAGGAAGCTCTTCGTAACAGGAAATACACTTTCCGTCCTTCACATGAAGATAAGCGGCTTCCATTGTTTCGATATGGCGGGAGTCTGTGCTAAAGCACAAGTCACCATGCACTAAGTATTCCATTTTCCCTCCTACTAAAATTGCACCATAGAATCAATCTCATAAACAGCTGTCGCAGACTGAGCTACGACAGCTGTTCAGAACTAAGATATCGTGGCAGTACGAGAAATCATCCTCAATACTTCCGTATATTTTAGTTTTATTCTTCTACAGTGCAAAGTCTATTTTTCTTAAATTTTTCATTGATATAGGTATCTTATTATTACTGTCTGCATATCAAGTTTTATCATCATCCGAATATCCTATATTTATTTCTATCCGAAGTATTTATATTCTGCTTAATTAAATCAAAATATACTTCAAAATAAATACTACCGTAAGAATATACATCAGTACACTAACTTTCTTTCCGTTTCCGGTTGCCAGGTGGATAATACTATGGCTCATGATACCGAAGGAAATACCTTCAGAAATGGAATAGGTAAATGCCATAGCAATAATACAGATAAATGCCGGAATTGCAGTAAGCATATCATTCCAATCCAGCTTTGCCACCTGTTGCATCATGAAGAATCCTACCACGATAAGTGCCGGAGCGGTTGCAAAAGACGGTATTGCAAGAAATAGCGGAGAGAAGAAAAGTGCCAGAAGGAAAAATCCTGCAACGATGATGGAAGTCAGTCCTGTTCTTCCGCCTTCCGCCACGCCGGACGCAGACTCTCCGAAAGTTGTAATCGTAGAAGTTCCGAGAATTGCTCCCACAGTTGTTCCGATTGCATCCGCGAGTAAGGCCCCCTTAATACCGGGAAGCTTTCCTTCTTCGTCTAACATATCCGCCTTAGAAGCGCATCCAATCAGAGTGCCCAAAGTATCGAATACATCCACAAAGAGGAAGGCAAAAACAACCACCAAAAACTCAAGACTTGCCACCCTGGACAAATCCAGTTGCATAAAAGTCGGTGCAACAGAGGCGGGCATAGAAATGACTCCGCTCGGAATCAGACTGTAAAATCCTGCCTCGGGATTCGGCTGATAAATGCCGAGAAGCTGGCAAATAATACCGAGGAGCCAAGTAATCACAATACCGAAAAGGATATTTCCCTTAACATTCTTAATTACCAAAACAGCAGTAATCAATACACCAAGAATTGCTAAAACTACAGTTATACCTTCTGAATTAAAGGTTCCGCTTTCCAAAGAGCCCTTAAATGAAAAAAGTGTTACAAGAGTAGCTCCGTCTACAACCACATGTGCGTTCTGTAAACCGATAAAGGTAATAAAAAGACCGAAGCCTACAGAAACTCCCAATTTCAAGGTTGGCGGAATTGCATTAAAGATTGCCTCTCGAACATTTGTGAGAGATAAAACAATAAAAATTATGCCTTCTACAAAAACGGCTGCTAGAGCCATCTGCCAGCTGTAGCCCATATTCAGAACCACAGTATAAGCAAAGTAAGCATTTAAGCCCATACCTGCTGAAAGCACAAACGGCAGGTTTGCCAAAAGTGCCATCATAATGCTTGCAATGGCCGAAGCCAATGCTGTTGCGGTGAATACGGCTCCTGCATCCATTCCGGCTGCAGATAGAATTCTCGGATTCACTGCCAGGATGTAAGCCATCGTCATAAAGCTGGTAATTCCGGCTATGAACTCGGTCTTTACATCAGTTTGATGTTCTTTGAGTTTGAAAAACTTTTCCATTTGTCGTCCCCCTAGAAAAAAATAAATAGACAGTATATGAAAACCGGCATAGACTTCACGACATGTACCTACCGGGTTTCAATGAAATAAATCCCTTACTTTTCCCTCATTACTCTCAAACTGATATTTATCTATGCGTAAATAACAAATAACACGGCTATTTTACCTCAAAAAGAAAAAAAGGCCAGCCTTAAATTATCATCCAATACAGAAAATCTCTATTTACTTTTCAGCTACCCATTATATTTATTTAAAATCGGAGCACTGGATAAAAG
>CAUTEL010000100.1:0-6317 GCA_963537185.1 uncultured Oribacterium sp.
GTAGTGGCATCGAGAACCACCAGTGTCTCTCGATAGCCTTCCGCAAATTCTCTGTCAATAATACGGTTAATCTTTCCGAGCTCTTCCATCAGGTTTTTCTTATTGTGGAGTCTTCCTGCAGTATCAATAATTAAAACATCCGCATTCTTTGCCTTAAAGGATTGCAAAGCATCAAAAACCACGGCAGCCGGGTCAGATCCCTCTTTTTGGTGAATACAGTCCACCCCTACACGATTTCCCCATTCTACAAGCTGTTCAATCGCACCGGCGCGGAAGGTATCGGCAGCGGCAAGGATGACTTTTTTCCCTTTTTTCTTTAAGTGGTAGGCGAGCTTTCCGATAGAAGTGGTCTTTCCAACACCATTTACCCCGATTACGGAAATGATGCTCTTTTCTTTTTCAAAATTATAGTAATCCTCGTCTACAGACATGGTGTCCAAAAGATAATCCTTTAAAATCTTCTGGACATCCTTAGTAAGATTCACGCCCTTTCGATCCGCCTCGCGCTTCACCGCATCAATAATCCGCATGCAGCTCGGATAAGAAACATCACTTTGAATCATAGCCTCTTCCAGCTCTTCGTAAAATTCCTCATCGGCAACCCGATCCGACTGAAAGAGATTATTTAAAATTTTTGAGAAAAAATTCGCCATAGCTACTCCTTATACCATAGTTTTATATCTAAAGCTTATACAATCATTACTCCTAGTATAGAACCTATATCTTTACTATTCAGCTAAATTTCAGGCAAATCCCGAACTGAGTATCAGTATGGAATTTATCCTTACTGCAGATGCTCCTCCACCAAATCAACCGAGACTAAAGTGGAAATGCCCTTTTCCTGCATGGTAACACCGAAAAGACGATCGGCACTTTCCATGGTACCTCTTCTATGGGTAATCACGATAAACTGCGTGTTTTTCGTTAAATGATGCAGGTACTTGGCAAAGCGCACCACATTTGAGTCATCCAGTGCCGCCTCAATCTCGTCCAAAAGACAGAAAGGCGAAGGCTTTAAGCTCTGCAGGGCAAAGAGCAGGGAAATGGCAGTCAGAGCCTTTTCTCCGCCGGAAAGCTGCATCATATTCTGCAGCTTCTTTCCGGGAGGCTCGGCAATAATGGAAATACCGCTTTCCAGCAGGTCCTCGCTGTCATCAATTTCGATTTTTCCGCTTCCGCCTCCAAAGAGTACACGGAAAACCTCATTAAAGCGCTCTTGAATCTTGTGGAAGTTTTCGTGGAACTGCTTTCGCATCCCGCTGTCCAAGTCCTTAATAATCTCTCGAAGCGATTCCTCCGAGCTAATCAGGTCTTCCACCTGTTTCCGTAGGAATTCATAGCGTTCTTTTACCTCGGTATATTGCTCAATACTATCTAGGTTAATGGAGCCTAGTCCCTTCATTTCCGCCTTTTTTTCTTGAATAATCGAGGGAAGTGAGGGATTATCGGAAAGATTTTCATCGAAATACTGCTTTGCCTGACTGACACCGATTCCGTAGTCTTCGAAGAGCTGAGACGCGGATTGGGCAGACTGATCTTCCAGTTTTTCCTTCTGATGCTCGAGGCGAAGCTGCTCTTTCTCAATTTGCAAGAGTTCTTCCTGGATTCCTTCTTTTTCTTTGTAGAAGCGCTTTTCTTCTTCTGCGATTTCCGCTCTTCTATTTTTTAAAGCGCTAAGGCTTTCTTTTCTTTTTTCTTCCTTTTCAAGAAGAGCGCGAATCTTATCTTCCAAAGCATGAATCTGATTTTGGTCCTTTTCTACCGAGCCGGCAGTATTTTTATTTTCCTCTTCCAAATCCATCTGGTCCGTGAAGTTCTTTTCGAGTCTTTCTCCGTAGTCATGAAGCTGCTCGGTTAAGAAGTCAACTCTTGTAGAGAGAGTTTGCCTCTCTGCATTGACTGTACCTTGGAAGGTTAGGAGTTTTTCCCGATATAGCTTATCCAGACTCAGAATTTCTTCTCTTTTTTCCGCTTCTATAGAGGATAGTTCCTGCAATGCGTCCTCTTCTCTTCGTAGAGAAGCTCTTTTCTCCCCTTCTTCCTCTTCCATAGCTTTCAGCGTTTCCACGAGCTCGTCAATTTCCCTCTTTCTACCAATAAGAGATGAGGAATTTCGGTAAGCTCCGCCGGAAAGAGCACCGCCGGCCTGAAGAAGTTCTCCGTCCAGGGTGACAATACGAAGGCTGTGCTTATATTTTCGGGCAATGGCTAGGGCATTGTCCAGATTGTCAATGAGAAGAACCTTGGATAAAAGATAATTTTCCAGTCCTGCACAGGACTTCGGTACTTCTACAAAATCGGCAAAAACGCCGATCAGTCCCTTTTCTCCCCTGACACTGTCATAGCGTCCGTCTCTTTCCTTTCGAATCGAACTAAGAGGTAAAAAGGTTGCCCGTCCTAGTTTCTCTCTTTTCAGCTTCTCCAAGAGGCGTTTTGCCGTCCCCTCCTCTTCCGTAACAAGGTTTTGCAGACTGCCGGAAAGAGTGGTTTCCAGTGCAAGCTCGTACTCGGGCTTGGTTTTTAAAACATCGGCTACTACACCGATCAGCCCTTTTTCCCGCTCTTTCTCTTGCATACACTTCCGAACGGCCTGTCCGAAGCCTTCATAGCGCTCGGCAAGATTTTGAAGGTTCTCCAGCTGAATTCTGTGTCTTTCCTTTTGATGAAGAAAATCCTGTAAACTTGCTCTCTTATCCGTAAGCGTTTTTTCCGCGTCCGCCCTCTTCCTTTGTAAATGAGAAAAAGCTTCCTGTTTTTCCTCTCCTTCTTTTTTTAAGGCACGAATTTCCGTTTCTATCGCATGGAAATTTTTCGCGTCCTCCGAAGAAGACTCCGGACCCTCTTTTTCCGGTATCCCCTCATCAAAGACAAAGTCGGGATAAAAGGTACTTTGGATGATTTGCTTGGCTTCGGAAATAGTGGAATCAATCAGTGCAATATCCAGCTTCACCTTATCTTCTTCGGTTTGGAAGAGAAGGAAGCTTTGAAACTTCTTTTTTAGGCTGAGTAACGCGGAAACCAAGTCTTCCATTTTCCCGATGGAAGACGATGCCTCTTCCTTTAAGGCATTGACTCTTTCCTGAAAATGTCTCGAAGAGCTTTCTTTTCCGGAGATGGCCTCCTTTAAACGGACAATTTCTTCCTCGAGCAATTTTTTCTTGCTCTCATCCTCCTCGTTTCCGCGGCTGATTTCCTGCTCCTTTTGATCCAGTAAGAGGAGTTCTTCCTCTAAGCCCTTAAAGGACTCTGAAAGCGCATTTTGCTTTTTGGCTTCTTCTTCCATCGAGGCCTTCAGGTCTTTTTCCGCCTCTTCCAGCTTCTGCAACAGCCTTTCCGTATCCTGAAGCTTTTGCAAAAAATGCGTTGACTCCAGTACCACAAGTTCATCACGAAAGCTCAGATATTTTCTGGCCTTTTCGGATTGCTTTTCAAGAGGGCCTACTTGCTTTTCGAGCTCGGAGACAATGTCCTGAATTCGTTCCAGATTCGCTTGCTCTTCTTCCAGCTTCTTTTCGGCGATGTCCTTCCTTCTTTTAAACTTGACAATCCCCACCGCCTCATCAAAAAGGGCTCTTCTTTCTTCCGCCTTACCGGAGAGAATTTTATCAATTTGTCCCTGTCCGATTAAAGAATAGCCCTCTTTTCCGATTCCGGTATCATAAAAAAGCTCATGAATGTCCTTTAAACGACATTCTGAACCATTTAAACGGTATTCCGACTCTCCTGAACGATAGAGCCTTCTACTGACGGTGATTTCCTCATAGGGAAGCGATAGTGCATGATCACTGTTATCAAAGGAAATGCTCACGGAGGCATAGTTTTGCGGTCTTCTTGTTGCGGTTCCGGCAAAAATCACATCCTGCATGGAAGCACCACGAAGCTGTTTTACCTTTTGTTCCCCCAAAACCCAACGCACTGCATCGGAAATATTCGATTTTCCTGAACCGTTCGGGCCCACAATTCCCGTAATACCCGGGGAAAAATCCAGCACGGTTTTATTCGCAAAGGATTTAAAGCCCTGTACCTCAATAGATTTTAAATACATCCCCTGTTTCCGCCTTTATTTTTTCTAAAGCAAAGTAAGCTGCATTCTGCTCTGCCTTTTTCTTGGAGCTTCCTTCTCCCATACCGTACTCAGTGTCTCCCAGATACACCATTACGCGATAAAAGCGGTCATGAAATGGCCCGGATTCCTCCAATAGACTGTAATGAAGAGGAAGATGCTTCGCCGTAGAATACTCCTGCAGCATGGTTTTGGCATCCATTTGCAGTTGCTTCTTCTCGATATCATTTAATAGATTTTTCTTTACAAAAGAGGTTGCACTTTCAATACCGCTATCCAGGTAAATGGCACCGATAATCGCTTCCAGTGTATCGGAAAGCACGGAATCCCTGTATTGGATTCCTTCTCTTCCCTCGCCTTTTCCCAGCACGATGTGCTCCGAGAGCTTGAGAGCCTTGGCAACGGCGGCAAGCGCGGGTTCACAAACCAGTGCGGCACGGAGCTTCGTCATAAGCCCTTCCTGCATGGCAGGCTTTCTATGGTAAAGCACGGTACTGGAAATAAGCTCCAACACGGCATCCCCCAGAAACTCCAAACGCTGGTTGGAGGCTTCCTTGGCTTCCCCCATTTCATTGGAGTAAGAGGGATGAATTAAGGCGTGCTGCAGCAAGTCTTTGTTTTGAAAATGATATTCTAAACGCTCTTCTAAGACGGAAAGCGCCTCTTCCTTCTCTATCATTTTACTGTCCTAATGCTTTTAAAATAGCCTTATGTGCTTCTCCGACAGTCTTAATCTGGTAGCTGGCTTCTTCCGGAATTTCAATCCCGAACTCGTCCTCAATTCCCATAACAATCTGTACCACATCTAAGGAATCGGCATTTAAGTCTTCCACAAAACGGGTATCTTCTGTGATATCCTCTTCCTTAATGTTCGTTAATTCTCTGCAGATAATCTTCTTTAACTTCTCTAATTCCATCTTTATTCCTCTACTTCATTAAAATCGATAGCCTCCGCTATTTTCTTTGTCAGTTTCTTTTCCGCAAAATCCTTTGCTTGCTTGATAGCTGTCGTGACTTCCTTACCGTCCGTATTTCCGTGCACCTTGATCACCAGCCCCTTAAGTCCCAAAATAGGTGCTCCGCCGTACTGCTTTGCATCAAATTTTTTGAGTCTCTTCTTTAAGGGCTTCTTTAAAAGAAGAGCCGCAAGGAGTGCCAAAGGACCGCTGTGTTTCATGGTGTCCGTAATTTCCGAAAGGAGCATCTTTCCGACACCCTCATACATTTTCAGAACAACATTTCCTACAAAGGCATCACAGACAACAACAGAGCAGTTTCCTTCCACTATATCTCTGGCTTCCACGGAACCGATGAAGTTATAGTCCGTGTCCTCCTTTAAAATCTGCATGGCAGCTTTCACAAGGCTGTTTCCCTTTTCTTCTTCTGCACCGATGTTCACTAAACCGATACTCGGATTTTTAATCTGCAGCATTTCCTCCATATAAATTGCGCCCATCTTGGCAAACTGGTGCAGCCATTCCGGCTTGGCATCTACATTTGCCCCGCAATCCGTAAGAAGGCAAACTCCGTTCTTAGTCGGAATGAGCGCTGCAAGGGGCGGTCTGTAGACACCCTTTTCTCTTCCTACAACGAGTTGCCCTCCGGCAAGCACCGCTCCGGTGGAGCCGGCGGAGATGAAGGCATCGGCCTCTTCATTTTTTACAGCCAGCATTCCGCGAACAAGGCTCGAATCCTTTTTTCTTCGAATCGCCATAACCGGTGATTCATGAATACTGATATTTTCACTGCAGGGAACAATCTCAATCCTCTTAGGATCATAGCTGTAAGAAGACAATTCCTGCTTTAGGACTTCTTCCTCTCCAAAAAGAAGGAGTTTCATTCCTTCTTCCTTGAGACTTTCCACAGCGCCTTTTACCATGGCTTTTGCGCCTAAATCGCCACCCATAGCATCTATCGCAATACGAACCATATTTACCCCTTTTTACGCTATAAAAACAGGATGCTAAGGAACAAACCTTGCTTCCTGTCAAAAACGAGATGCCGTACGCTTAGCCCGGCAATCGTTATACATAAGAAAGTGCCTTTTCCTACTCTCTTATAGCAACAAGAAATATGATAAATTATTCACCCTAAACTGTCAACTTGCCAAGAGCGGTACGAAAGAGCTTAAGAAGAGGACTATAAAACTAGGAGTTCGGGATTTCCAGCATAGATAGTAGCCGCGAAAAGCTGTCTTGGGCATCTAAACAGGTATCTATAAGCCAGCCTCTTTCGTTATTCCATTCGTTAAGAC
>CAUTEL010000101.1:0-6241 GCA_963537185.1 uncultured Oribacterium sp.
TTACAATATTGTATTTTTTTACTAAGCATTGTAGAAGAAAGGAGCACTTATGAAATTACAATTCTACGGTAGCCACCTCTGCCCAAAGTGTGTAGAGAGTCAGAAAATTCTGAAGGAAAAGGGAGTGGAATACGAATTTATCGATGTGAACGGAGATTTATACAACTTAAAGCGTTTCCTGGCCTTTTGGGTACAGGAAGACATTTTTAAGCCCTTCCGTGAGCAGGCCGAAAAACCCGATTACGCTGATGAAGGACGTATCGGACTTCCTTGCTTCCGTCTGGAAAACGGCGAGTGCACAATGGATCTCGATTATGTTCTGACGAAGGTATAGGATTTAGACAGTCCCAAAAGATAAACTAAGCATGAAATCCATTGTAAGCGAGCTCTTTTATGCGTTTTACCCATTATGAATAAATTCCCCCGCATACCCTGTGGAACAAAGCGTTTGGAGAGCTCGGCACTTGCAGAAAACGAGCAAAAGCGAAGTTTGATGCTTAGTGCCGGGAGCTTATAACCGAGCGAGAGCGACTTTGTGCAATAGGGTATGCGGGGGAATTATGCTAAGTAAAGCTCTAAATCCGCCCCTTCTCCGCCTGCTCCTTCGCAAAGACTGCCGCTCCGAGGGCGCCGGCGTAGCGTGCATACTTGTCGGAATGGATCGGTCTTCCAAGTACTTCCGAAAGAAGCTCTTGAAAATACTCCGCCTCGCAAAGTCCGCCCGTGAGGTAAATATCGAGGTCTTGGTTTCGAAGCTTCCCGAGCATCTGAGAAACCTTTCCGGTAACCGATTGCAAGATTCCGTAGGCAATATTTTCCCGAAGGACGCCCTGCCCCACAAGGGAAATCACCTCCGACTCCGCAAATACAGTGCACATCGAACTGATTTTCACCTCTTCCGTGTGCTTTCTCGCAAGCTCATTCAATTCTTCCAAGGAAATATTCAAGCGATTCGCCATAACCTCCAAAAACTTTCCCGTTCCGGCGGAGCATTTGTCATTCATAAAGAATTCTTCTACGGCCTTTCCCCGGCAGGTAATGACCTTCGTGTCCTGCCCGCCGACATCCACCACATTCATGGGGTTTTCTCCAAAAAGAGTCATTGCGCCTTTCGCGTGACAGGTAATTTCCGTCATGGTCTTCCCCGCAAAGGCTACCGCATTTCTGCCGTAACCCGTTGCAATACAGGCGTAATGTTCCTCGTCCATCGGCATACTAAGTTTAGAACCTATGGACTTTAATGCCTCAAAGCTGCTCCAACCGGTAGGCACGGTGAAAGCCTGTTCAATCTCTCCCTTTTCATCGAGCACCACCGCCTTTGCCGCTGTGGAACCGATATCAATCCCCAGAAATTTTCGCTCCATTTTTCAGTTCCTTTCCGCTAACACCCTTTTCTCCGAAAGCATTTTCACAAAAATATCTCCGCGTTTTCCTCTTCGTTTTGCAAATTCTTCTTATCGTGTTTTCCTCTTCGTTTTACAAATTCTCTTACAGCATTTCAATAAAGGCCGCCACTCTGGTGTTCAGCTGCCCGATATCCGACTGAGAGTAGTCCGTTTCCACATTGATATAGGGAATGCCCTTTTCTTCCGTAACAAATCGGCGCACTTTATTCGTCTCAATCGCATAGGTATGACAGGCCTGCAAGGTCATATCCAGCACGCCGTCCGCGTGGTACTCATCAATCATCTCCGAAAGGCTCTGAAAACGATTATTATTAGGGCTCATGATGGAACAGCCGATAGCAAGATAGCGCCGGGAGAGTGCTTCATAGATATCTTTCGCATCCTCCTCTACCTGAATGCCCACCGCCTTTTCTCCGCTGCAGTTCTCGTATCCGATTACTACACCGCCATTGTCTTCCACGGCACGAATCACCTTTTCCGTGGCTCCTCCGATAGGGCAGCCCGTAATAAGGATTCTCGGTCTTTTTTCAAAATGTTTTCCTTCCGCATATTCCCGCTCAATTTTTTCCCGTAGGGCATTGACCTCGTCTGCAAGCTCGTCCCTGTCAAAACGGAAAGTGGAGCCGTAAAGGACTTTAAAAATGTCATAGCCGGAAACAGGAGTGGGATTATGTTTCATCACAGAATATAAATCCTTTAAAGCTTTGTTTGCACGATTATTGACTCTCGTTGCTTCCCGCACCATTTCGTCTGTAATTTTCACCTCGAACTTCTTTTCCAAATAGTCCTTTAGGCGCACAATCTCATCTCGGTAAAGGGTAACCGCCTTTTCTGTCTGCTCATGAGGTAGACGGAGAAAGAAGACATCCTTAAACTCACTCATAAGCTCATACATTTTCTTCTTTCCGTCACAAGTACTTTCCCCTACCACCACATCGGAAAAATAAAAGAAGGGGCACTTGTCGGTTTTCGCAAAGCCGTAACTGGACTTAATAAGCGGGCAAAGATTCTTCGGTAAATTCCTCTCCGCCTCCGGAATCGTTTCATCGGAAGTCGCACAAAGAGAAACACTTGCCGCCCCCGCCGCCATCGCGATTTCCTTCGGAAAATAAGTACAGTACGATCCCACAACCGGCTTTCCCTTATCCTTCCACTCCTTTACAGAAAGAAAGGATTTCTGCCTTTGCTCGGAAAAGCTTGCAAATATCTCCGGTAAATCCTTCACTAACTTCATAGCTTCCTCCTAATCATTGACCCAATTCTACTGCTTAAGCATAGAGCAAGCTATTTTCTTAGACAAATTCCTTTTACCTATGAAATTTTCAATTTATAGAAGAGGGGAATGAATTAATTTTAATCTCCCCTTTCCTCCGACAGCGAGCGAATCGAAGAACTGTATTCCGAGGGAGACATCTTGCACTCCTTCTTAAACTGACGAGAGAAGTAATGAATGGAAGAAAATTCAAGCTTATCCGCTATCTGCGTGAGGTTCAGCTGTCCTTCCCGAATCATCCGCTTTGCCGTATCGATTTTCATTTTGGAAAATAAAGCCATAACGCCTGTATTTCCGACTTCCCGGAAAATCTTCTGCACATAAGAGCGCCCCATGAGGTTATCTCTACAGATCCGTTCCATACTAAGCTTTTCATAAACATGGCTTTCCAGATATTCCACAAGGCGGTTATAGCTTTCGCTCTGCCTTGAGCTTTTCTCCACATAATAATCCTTCGCCTCCATAGGAAGGGGATAAGAAAAATAGCGGCGATAGAGTTGAATCAAAAATTCGGAAAGGTACTGGCGGATAAGCTGCTGTCCCCCAAAACTTTCCGCTTCCAAAAAGAGCAACTTCTTTTGATAGGGTTGGTCCATTCTTCCGGAAAAGACACCCTTTCCCTCCGTAATGATTTTTGCAAGAAGACTCTTTTCTTTATCGCTGATCCGTAAACATTTCTTTTGAAAACGCCAAATCGAGGGGCTGTCACAGTAAAAGCTGATTACCACGATACTGGGGCTACTCTTCCCGTCCGCCTTTACCGTGTGAAACTCATTCGGCGCATGAAAAAGAATATCTCCCTTTTTTAAGCGATATGTTTCCTCTCCTGCCCGCGCCGTAATCTCTCCTGCATCCACGCAAACAAATTCCCAAAAAGGATGTGTCTCCCCGGGGAAGGTAAAATCACTTCTATATTGAAAATAGTGGAGGGAGACAATCTCTCTTATCTCCATACAATCCTTTAAGCAAACACTTTGGTAGTCCATCTTCCGTCCTCTGTCTCAAATATTGCGAAAAGTTATTCGGATTATCCTTTTCGCCTCTTCTTTTTCTTTTCTGCTTTATGAATGATTTCGTTTATAGCTATAGCCTAAGACTTAGTACAAAGCAGCTGTGTAAGCAATTGTACCAATAAAGTAAGCAATAGTACAATAGATGGATATGGCTAGACCCTTGAATTCGTTTTATAATGCGACAGGATAGACCGTTTTTATAGGATGTAAAAATAGTAGATACATTACGGATGATAGGCATCAAGACAGGATGCCTCTGCTTTACAAACAGTACCGAAAGCATAGAAGGAGAACAGCATGAAGAAAACAAGCGGAAGACTCACCCTCCCAAGTGAAAACAATTTTCTAAAGGAAACTGAGGAATTAATTGCACGCCTTGGGGCGGATGCGATACGAGACAGCGACGGAACAAAACTGGACGAGGAAACCCTTTCTCTTCCGGTAAAGGTCTACAGTACTTATTTTGTGGCAAGAGGCCATAATGAATTTGCCAAAGAACACATGGAAGAATGTCAGCAGTTCTACCTCATGTCGAAAAGAGTAACCGCCTTTTCCCATTATCTGGAAATTCCCTATATGGACGGTTTTTTTGCAAAGCAAGTCACGCCGGACTTCCTGCATGACCCGAAGAAGTGGTGGGAGCTCATCGACAGAACAACAGGAGAAGTCATTTCTCCGGACAGGTGGAGACTTTCCCCTGATAAGTCCGTAAAAGACTCCGGAGAAAAAGCGGAAGCTTCTAAAGAAAAACCCACCGGCAAGGTTCCGAAATATTTTCTTTCAGAAGGAGAAACCGCTCTTCTCATCTTAGAGGACGCCACTCCCTTCCATGAGTATACTTTAAGTTTCCTCGCCTTTGCCCTCTGGGATCCGACAGAAATGTATAACCACATCACAAACAACTGGGGTGATAAGCCTGCGGATATTCCTTTCGATATTCGAAAGCCCTACAGCAATCGTTTTGCAAAAGAGGAGTTAATGCGCTGGCTGGAGGCTCACCCGAAGACGGATGTAGTGCGCTTCACCACCTTCTTCTATCATTTTACCCTGCAGTTTAATCACGAAGAAAAGGAAAAATTCGTAGACTGGTTCGGTTACGGCGGAACGGTTTCCGTAGAAGCTTTGGAAGCCTTTGAAAAGGAATACGGCTACCGCCTTCGCCCGGAAGACCTTGTGGATGAGGGCTATTTCCACAGCACCTTCCGTACCCCGACAAAGGCTTACCTCGACTATATGGACTTTATCGCCCGTTTTGTGGCAAAGGAAGCGAAGGAGCTTGTAGATCTGGTGCACGCTGCCGGAAAAGAGGCTATGATGTTCCTCGGAGACAACTGGATCGGTACCGAGCCCTACGGAAAATATTTTCAGGAAATCGGACTGGACAGCGTGGTCGGCAGTGTCGGAGGCGGTGCAACACTTCGCTTAATCTCCGATATTCCCGGTGTTCGCTACACCGAAGGACGCTTCCTCCCCTATTTCTTCCCGGATACCTTCTACGAGGGAAATGATCCTGTGCCGGAAGCCATGGAAAACTGGGTGAGTGCGCGTCGCGCCATTATGCGGAAACCCGTGGACCGCATCGGTTATGGCGGCTACTTAAGTCTTGCCTATAAGTTCCCGAAATTTATTGACTACATTGCGGAAGTCGCGGAAGAATTCCGTGACCTCTACGAAAAGGTACAGGGTACAAGGCCCTATGCAAAGCTGAAAGTCGGTATTGTAAACGCTTGGGGAAAGATTCGTTCCTGGCAGGCTTACATGGTTGCCCATGCCCTCTATTATCAAAAAGCCTACAGCTACTTCGGAATCCTTGAAGCTCTCTCCGGAATGGACGTAGATGTGGAGTTCTATTCCTTTGACGAGCTTTTAGAGCAGGGCGTTCCAAAAGATGTGGATGTTCTTTTAAATGCCGGAGACGCTATGACCTCTTGGTCGGGCGGAGACATCTGGAAAGAAGAAAAGCTCCTTAGCCTCTTCCGCTCTTTCGTCTATCATGGCGGCGGACTCATCGGGGTCGGAGACCCGAGCGCCTGCTCTTTCCAGGGAAAATATTTCCAGCTTGCGGACGTCTTCGGTGTAGACAAGGAAATGGGCTTCAGTCTTTCTACGGACAAATATTTTAAAACAGCTAAAACAGAGCATTTCCTCCTCGAGGACTTCCCTGCGGAAAGCTTAAACTTCGGAGAAAGTAAGAAGAGCATCTATGCCTTGGAAAAAGACACGGAGATTCTGGAGTACAGTGACGGCTCCGTGCATTTATCCTCCCATGATTATGGAAAAGGGCGCGGCATCTATATTGCAGGTCTTCCCTATAATTTGGAAAATACCCGTCTTCTCCTCCGTGCCCTCCTCTATAGTGCACATAAGGAAGAAGAAATCAGAAAATGGCAATGCACGAATCTTGCCTGTGAGCTTCACGCCTATCCGGAAAAAGGAATTTATGCTGTCCTAAACAACAGTAAGGAAAAGCAATGCACTGATTTTTATGACGGAAACGGAAAAATGCATTCTGTAACACTTGCTCCGGGAGCAATGCATTGGTACACAAT
>CAUTEL010000102.1:0-6199 GCA_963537185.1 uncultured Oribacterium sp.
TTTTTAAACTAAGTAGAATTTACTTCTGCACTGGAATTTACTTTTTCAATTTAGCAATATAACAGTTCTGAATTCTTTCTTACTTGTAGGTTTGTTAAAGATATTACAAGCAGACTGTTTTATCCATTTTCTATTTTTTCCCTCATTAAAAGCAAAATATCGGAAGTTTTTTATGAAAAAAGAGGGCAACGGCCCTCTTTTTCTAAAACACCTTCTCTATCCTTAGCCCTCATAAATCGGATACTTCTTTGTAAGGGCTGAAACCTGAGCACGAACTTCCTCCTTCGTTCCCTCAAAGTCGCTCACCACCTTATAGAGGCAGTCTGCAATCACAGCCATATCCTCTTCCTTAAAGCCTCTCGTGGTGATGGCCGGAGTGCCGATACGGACACCGGAAGTCACAAAGGGAGAACGCGGCTCACGAGGAATGCTGTTCTTATTTAAGGTAATATTGACCTCATCGCAGCGATTCTGCATATCCTTTCCGCTTACATCGCTAAAGTTGGTCAGATCCACAAGCATCAAGTGATTATCCGTTCCGGAGGAAATAAGCTTAAAGCCTCTCTTCATCAGTTCCTCGGCAAGCGCCCGGGCGTTCTTCACTACCTGCTCCTGGTATGCTTTGTATTCCGGCTTTAAAGCCTCTCCGAAGCAAACTGCCTTAGCCGCAATCACGTGCTCCAGCGGTCCGCCCTGAATTCCCGGGAAAACAGCTTTGTTGAAGTTGTATTTTTCCGCTGCAGCTGCTGTAGAAAGGATAATACCGCCTCTTGGCCCGCGAAGTGTCTTATGCGTAGTCGAGGTCACGATATCCGCATAAGGAACAGGGCTTGGGTGTACTCCTGCCGCAACCAGTCCTGCAATGTGCGCCATGTCCACAAAGAGTACGGCACCGACCTCGTCGGCAATCTCTCTAAACTTTTTAAAATCAATCACTCTCGGATAAGCGGAGGCACCGGCAATAATCATTTTCGGCTTGTGCTGCCTTGCCAAGGAGCGAATCTCGTCATAATCAAGATAGCCCTCTTCCGTAATGCCATAAGGCACGATGTTATAGAACAAACCGGAAAAGTTAACAGGGGAGCCGTGTGTCAGGTGTCCTCCCGCATCCAAGCTCATCCCGAGAATCGTATCTCCCGCCTTGCAAACCGCTATGGTCACTGCCATATTGGCCTGTGCACCGGAGTGAGGCTGTACATTTGCATACTCGGCACCGAAGAGCTTCTTCACTCTTTCAATCGCAATCTCCTCCACCTTGTCCACTTCCTGACAGCCGCCGTAATAGCGCTTTCCGGGATAGCCCTCCGCATATTTATTGGTCAAAACCGTTCCCATGGCGAGCATGGAAGCCGTGGATAAGATATTTTCCGATGCAATGAGCTCAATGTTGTTTTGCTGTCTTTCATATTCGGAAAATAATCCTGCTCCAACCTCGGGATCCATTTCCCGAACATAATTCATGATGTCTTTTACCATAAACCCTCCTTACAGTATACGCATTATTCTAAGGAAAATGAGAAATCTCCCTTCCCGTGTCGTTTTCCGACCTTTCTACATAGAAAGCTCCCTTTTCCGTGTTTCAAAAGTTTATCAAAAACTGTGCGCCGAAATGGCAAGCTGCACTTGTTTCAGCCCATTATAGGTGTTGATGCGAGGATAGTAAACAATATTCATCTTTTTTCTCTCCCCCTTTTCGGAAAGAAAGGCCTCCCCATCCGTAAAATAAATTCCTTCCATGCGCTTTCCTTGGCGATCCATCAAATTCAGCTTCACTACATTTCTGTGCTCGCCAAGCACTCTTACCCCCTGAATTTCCACCTCTTTTTCCGCAAATGCAGGCTTTTCATTGCCTTTTCCGAAGGGCTCCAGAACATGCAGCTCTTCCGTAAACTCTTCCGTGCAATAGGAGAAAGGAAGTACCGTATCGATCCATAATTTTTCCACCAAGTCCTCCGCTGACAAAGTGCAATCCTTCTCCAGCTTTTCCTTTAGAAGAGGCAGATTTTTCTCTTCCAGACTGAAGCCTGCCGCCATAGGGTGTCCTCCGAAACGAAGCAGGAGCTCCTTTGCTTTTTCAAGACTTTCCGCCATAGGATAAGCCGGAATCGACCTTCCCGAACCCTTGACCTTGCCTTCCTCGGTCTTTGTCACCACAAAGGTCGGGCGGTAAAACTCCTCTTTGATTCTTCCGGCAACAATCCCGGCAAGGCTCTCATGGAGCTTTGGCAAATACAAGAGAAGCACTTTTTTATCCCCTTCCGCCTCGGCAAGCTTCCTTGCTTCTTCCACCGCGTTTCCCGTAAGACTCTTTCTCTCCTCATTTAATTCCTTTAAATGCGCTGCCCTAAGGCCGGCCTTTTCTCTATCCTTTTCAAGAAAGAGGGAAATAGCTTCCATGGCACTTTCCAGTCTTCCCGAAGCATTGATTGCCGGCCCCAGCTGAAAGCCCAGCGTAAAGGAAGACAGCTCTCGCTCTCCCTCCTTCCAATACAGAGCAAGCAAAGTCGAAAGGCCTATATTCCTTGTCTTCGGAAGAAGCTCCAAGGTCTTTCTCACTATAATTCTATTTTCCTTCTGTAAGTTCATCACATCGCAAACCGTAGCAATTCCGGCGAAGCAGAGCAGCTCATCCAGAATTTCTTCCCCTTTTGCCCGCTTCTCTATGAGCATCTTCATAAGGAGGTATACCACCATCGCCCCGCAAATCTCGGCATTCTTATACTTGCTGTCCTGCCGTTTCGGATTCACTACGGCAAAGGCCTCGGGATAAATCTTTTTTCCCTCTTCATTCACCCGTAAATCATGGTGATCGGTAAGAAGGACATCGATCCCCACTTCCTTTGCATAGCTTAATTCTGAAAAGGCGGAAATGCCGTTATCACAGGTGATGAGTACCTGCACACCGTCCTTCTCCGCTTCTTCTATGATATGCTTATTGATTCCGTACCCGTCATTGATTCGGTGCGGAATCACAAAGCTTAACTGTCCTGCTTCCGTAAATTGCGAGATGGCAAGATAAAGAATCGTTGTTGCACAGACACCGTCCACATCATAGTCTCCCACAATGCGGATCTTTTCTTTTCCGTCTACTGCTCTCTCAAGGCGGTTTATAAAACGAATGCTGTCCGGTAAAAATAAGGGAGATGGGATTTCTTCCCCGGAAAGAAATTCCCGCATTTCTTCTTCCGTCTCCAAGTCTCTGTTTCGTAAAATACGGACAAGGACCGGGTCCAAATTCAATTTATCTGCCAATGCCTGAAAATCCGCTTTTTTCCCATAGACAAACCAGTTCTTTTTTCTCATACACCTTCTATCTCGCTCTCTATTATTTCTTTATTTGCCTTTTTTATCCAATCTTGTTAGTATAAAGAAGTTTTAGATATTGAACTTGAGTTCTCCAAAATCCCCAAGGATAAAAGGGGATGGAAAGGAAAACTCTACTGTATTGTAGCAGAAAAAGGGGTGTTTATGACAGATAAAGAAATCAAAAGATATTTTAATACAAGCGCACTTGGTTTTTTCGCTTATGCCATTATGATTCAGATTCTTGCCGTTGTTGCCGTCATTCTTATACAATGGTTATTTCCTGACTTTGCGTCCGGAGCAATGTATTACAGCATGATGATATCCGTTATACCCTCTATGCTTTTTCTCTATTTTCTATTTAGAAACAGCAATATTGTTTCGCTTCCAAACAATATTCCGGAAGCCTCTTTTTCTCTCCCTGTTTTTTTTCACTACTTTGTGATTTTTTGCGGTGTACAATGGATTTCCGCTATCTTCACTATGCCCTTTATTTTTCTCTTTGAGAACTTGGGGCTCGACCTAAGCTATTCGGAAATGGCTGCGCAGGGTGGCGAATTGAACGATGTTCCCATGCTCATTTATACTATTTTGGTCGCTCCTGTCGTAGAAGAACTGGTATTTAGAGGGATTTTTTACAAGCGCTTTAAGGCCTTCGGCCCCTTCTTTACAGCCTTGACCTGTTCCCTCTTCTTTGCGCTAATCCACAGTAACTTCTTACAGTTTATCCCAGCCTTCATGATGGGCTTTGTTCTTTTCTCCATTCGAAATAAGTATGGACTGCGCTTCTCTATATTACTGCATGTAACAAACAATGCTCTGGCTATTTTAGTCAATAATTTAGGTGCCAGTCTGCCTTGGATTAGCTATGTCTATGGTTTTCTTCTTTTAGGAGGAGCTGTCTATACCATTGTGCATCTAGTAAAAAACAGAGCTTCTCTTTCCTCCCTTCGTCCCGGAGAAGAGGGGAAAAAAGCACTTGGACTTTTCTTCCGCTCTCCTATCGTGTGGCTGGATATTTTTGTCCTTGTCATATTTGCCATTATGATTCTGTTTAATCCCGGAACAGAGGCTTTGGCTACAACCGTATAATTTCCTTAGGTATTTTTATCGAAAACATAGTACTTTTATACTGAAAAAGGGCCGTAAAAAAATGTCCTAAAAGGGGGCTGTAAAAAATCAAAATAATAAAGTGATTTTTTACAGCCCCTTTTCTTTGGGTATCTCTGCTAAGATTTTATATTTTCATAAAGAAATAAGATCCGTGAAAACGCCTTTATCTTCCAAAAAGTGTTTCCAGAATGCCTCTTCCTAAAGCGGCACCGATATTACCGCCCAGCCGGCGTCCCATACCCTTTCCAAGTACGGACTTTCCAATGCTTGCTCCGACCTCTCTTCCGATGGACCCTGAAACGGAGCGGCTGACAGACTTCACTACACGGTTTTGCAGCTTGTAAGTCTGTCCCTTGGTCCTTTCCTCTTCCTTTTCTGAAACAGCCTTCTCCTTTTCAGCTTCCTCGGAAAGACCTTTTCTCGTAAGCATCTCATAAGCAGAATCTCTGTCAATCATCTCATCATACTTAAGAGCCAAGTCTGATCCGAGCTTTGCTTTTTCCTTCTCTTCCGGGCTCAGTTCTCCAAGGAAGGTCTGCGGCGGGAAAATCATTGCCTTCTCCACCATAGTCGGCTTTCCATCCGGATCTAAGCAGGATACCAAAGCTTCTCCGGTACCGAGATTTTCCAGAACCTCCAAGGTATCAAAGGCAGGATTCTCTCTAAAGCTGTCCGCAACCGCCTTCAGCTTCTTCCTCTCTCCCGGCGTATAGGCCTGAAGACCGTGCTGTATCTTATTTCCAAGCTGGGAAAGAATCTCCTCCGGAATATCCGCAGGATTTTGGCTTACATAATAAATGCCGATACCCTTACTGCGGATTAACCTTGTCACCTGTGTTATCTTCTCTAAAAGAGCCTTCGATGAATCCTGAAAAAGGAGATGCGCTTCATCAAAGAAGAAAACCATACGAGGCTTTTCAAGATCTCCCACCTCCGGTAAATTCTCATAAAGCTCGGATAAAAGGTAAAGCAGAAAAGTCGAATAAATCTTCGGGTCGGATGCCACTGATTTGGCATCCAAGATAGAAATCACGCCCTCACTATTCGTTGTCAAGCGGAAGAAGTCCTTTACATTGATGGCCGGCTCTCCGAAGAACTCTTCTCCTCCCCGATCTTCCAAGGCTACTACAGAGCGTAAAATCGCATTCAAGCTCTGTGTGGAGAGCTTTCCGTAGGACTTTTCATATTCCTTACTGTTTTCACTGACATATTGCAGCATGGAACGGAGATCTTTTAAATCCAGTAAAAGCAGACCCTCTTCGTCCGCAATGCGGAAAATAATTCGTAAGATATCACTCTGCACATCGGAAAGATTCAGGATACGGCTTAAAAGCAAGGGGCCCATTTCCGAAACGGTAGTTCTAAGAGGAATCCCTCCCTCCTTCGTAAAAGAGAAAAACTCCACCGGAAAGGCTCTGTAGGAAAACTCGCTGTCAGTCAGTCCGCATTTTTTTCTTCTTTCTTCGATTTTCTCCGTCGCCTCTCCCGCCTTAAAAAGGCCGGACAGGTCCCCCTTGAAGTCCGAAAGAAATACCGGAATGGAAAGTGCGGAAAAATGCTCCGCAAGAACTTTCAAACTCACAGTTTTTCCCGTTCCCGTTGCACCGGCAATAAAACCGTGTCGGTTCAGTTTTTCCGAATTAATACTTACTCTTTGCCCTTCGCTGTTTATCGCGAAATCAATCTTAGCCATAGTGCCTCCTATATCTAAAATATTCTATAATTTTTCTCTGTAATTTTCTAACATATGAAAAAAACCGACCAAATATACGGTATTTTCCTC
>CAUTEL010000103.1:0-6198 GCA_963537185.1 uncultured Oribacterium sp.
GTATCATATTCCCTCGTGAAGAAGGTGATTTTCAGCTTTATCTTCACAGTGATTTTCTGCTAGAGGGAAATCTAAGAAACTTTTTATGACGCGAAGGCGTAGCAAAGCGAACTCCGACGCTTGTTCCGTTTTTCGTGAGTATCGAGCTTCGGCTCAAAGAAGGAGAAAAAATGATTACAAAAGAGAAGAAAGCAGAGTTGATTGCTAAGTACGGCAGAAAGCCCGGAGATACCGGTTCACCTGAAGTACAGGTTGCGCTTCTTACAGAGAGAATTGTAGAGCTTACCGAGCACTTAAAGAGCAATCCGAAGGATCACCACAGTAGAAGAGGACTTCTTATGATGGTTGGTCAGAGAAGAGGACTTCTTGATTACTTAAAGAAGACAGACTTAAACGGATACAGAGCTTTAATCGAGAAGCTGGGTATCAGAAAGTAAGAAATTTCCGGGGCAGAGGGGGTTATCCCTTCTGCCCTGTTTTGCTTATTCCGCCCCTTGCGGCGACTTCTTCCCTTTAGTATAATGATTCATTAGTGATTTAATCAAAAATTTTTCTTTGGAAGGCAACCGAGATCACTGAAAAATAGACGAATTTCGTAGCTTTTTCAGTGCTTTTGGGGCTTCCGAAGGAAAGAAGAAAAAAGGAGGCTTTATGTACAAAAGTTATTCAATGGAACTGGCAGGCAGAATGCTCACCGTGGATGTGGACAGAGTCTGCGCACAAAGTAACGGTGCGGTTTTAATGCATTATGGAGATACCACTGTGCTTTCAACCTGTACCGCATCGGCTAAGCCCAGAGACGGTATCGATTTCTTCCCTCTTTCCGTGGAGTATGAAGAGAAGATGTATGCTGTCGGAAAGTTCCCGGGCGGCTTTAAGAAGAGAGAGGGAAGAGCGAGTGACAACGCCATTCTTACGGCAAGAGTTATCGACCGTCCGATGCGTCCGCTTTTCCCGAAGGACTATAGAAATGATGTTCTTTTAAACAATACCGTTTTATCCGTAGATCAGGACAATTCTCCGGAACTCCTTGCCATGCTCGGATCCGCACTCTCTACATCCATTTCCGATGTGCCTTTTGACGGTCCCTGTGCGACAACCCAGGTTGGTATGATTGCCGGAGAGTTTGTCCTTAACCCGGGGAATGGAGAGAGAGCGGTTTCCGACTTACTGCTTACCGTTGCGTCCACAAAAGAAAAGGTAATCATGATTGAAGCGGGAGCCAATGAGCTTTCCGATGAGAAGATGATTGAGGCTATTTATCTTGCGCATGAAACCAACCAGCAGATTATCGGCTTCTTCGAGAGCATTATTGCGGAGTGCGGAAAAGAGAAGCACAGCTACGAGTCTTCCGCTATTCCTGAGGCTATTTTCGAGAAAATGAAGAGCGTGGTCAGCCCGGAAGAGATGGAAAAGGCGGTATTTACCGATGAGAAACAGGAAAGAGATGCTAATATCTCTGCCCTTAGTGAGCGTTTGGTAGAAGCTTTCCAGGATGATGAGGAAGCTCTTGCGATTCTCCCGGATGCCATATATCAGTATGAGAAGAAGACGGTTCGGAAAATGATCTTAAAGGATCACAAGAGACCGGACGGAAGAGCAATCAATGAGATTCGTCCGTTGGAGGCGGAGGTGGATATCCTTCCCAGAGTACATGGCTCCGCTATGTTTAAGAGAGGACAAACCCAGATTTTAAATATTACTACTCTTGCCCCTCTTTCCGAGGTACAGAAGGTTGAGGGTATGAATGAATTTGAGACGGAGAAGCGTTATTTACACCAGTACAACTTCCCGGGATATTCCGTAGGTGAAGCTAAGGCTTCCAGAGGGCCGGGAAGAAGAGAAATCGGACACGGTGCTCTCGCAGAGAAGGCTTTGATTCCGGTGCTTCCTCCCGTAGAGGAGTTCCCCTATGCAATCCGTTCCGTTTCCGAGACGATGGAATCCAACGGCTCCACTTCCATGGCTTCCACCTGTGCATCCTGCATGTCCTTAATGGCTGCCGGTGTGCCGATCAGAAAGCCGGTTGCGGGTATTTCCTGCGGTTTGGTTACCGGAGAGAGTGATGATGAGTATTTGGTGCTTACCGATATTCAGGGTCTTGAGGATTTCTTCGGCGATATGGACTTTAAGGTAACGGGAACGAGAGACGGTATTACCGCTATCCAGATGGATATCAAGATTCACGGACTTACCCGTCCTATCGTAGAAGAGGCGATTAAGAGAGCAAGAGAGGCAAGACTCTTTATTATGGACGGCGTAATGAAGGATGCGATTGCCGAGCCGAGAAAAGAGCTTTCTCCCTATGCACCGAAGATTATTACCTTACAGATTGAGACCGACAAGATCGGAGATGTTATCGGTAAGCAGGGTAAGACGATTACCGCAATTATTGATGAAACAGGTGCAAAGATTGATATTGATGACAGCGGTATGGTATCCATTTCCGGAATTGACCTTGCTGCTTTAGAGAGAGCGAAGGAAATTATCCTTTCCATCGTAAATGACATTGAGCCGGGTCAGATTTTAGAGGGAACCGTAGTGCGTATGATGAACTTCGGTGCTTTCGTGCAGCTCAGTCCGACAAAGGACGGTATGGTGCACATTTCCAAGCTTTCCGATAAGAGAGTCAATGAGGTGGAAGATGTTGTACACATCGGTGACAAGGTGCGTGTAAAGGTCATTGAGGTGGATAAGATGGGAAGAATCAATCTTTCCATGAGACCGCAGGATTTAGCAGAGTAATATAAGTTAGGGGGCATTTATGAAAATCAGGACCAGATATGCGCCTTCTCCAACAGGAAGGATGCATGTAGGGAATCTTCGTACAGGGATGTATGCCTATTTGATTGCGAAGCATGAGGGAGGAGACTTCCTTCTGCGTATAGAAGATACAGACCAGGAAAGAGAAGTGGAGGGGGCTGTGGACATTATCCGGAGAACCCTCGAAGAGACGGGACTTTTTTGGGATGAAGGTCCGGACAATCCTGGCTCCTGCGGACCTTATGTACAGTCCGAGCGTGTGAAGACCGGCATTTATATGCAGTACGCCAAGGAGCTTGTGGAAAAGGGAGAGGCTTATTACTGCTTCTGCGATAAGGAGAGACTTGAGTCTTTAAAGACGGAAGTGAATGGGGAAATCCTGATGCACTATGATAAGCATTGCCTTTCTCTTTCAAAGGATGAAGTGGAGGAGAAGCTTGCTTTCGGTCTTCCCTATGTTATTCGGCAGAATAACCCGACCGAGGGCACAACGACTTTCCATGATGAGCTTTACGGCGATGTTACCGTGGAAAATACGGAACTGGACGATATGGTGCTCATTAAGTCGGACGGCTTCCCGACCTATAACTTTGCGAATGTTGTGGACGACCATTTAATGGGCATTACCCATGTGGTTCGTGGAAATGAGTATCTTTCCTCCAGCCCGAAGTATCAAAGACTCTATGATGCCTTCGGCTGGGAGTCTCCGAAGCTGATTCACTGCCCTTTGATTACGGATGAAAATCATAAGAAGCTCTCCAAGCGTTCCGGGCATTCCTCCTTTGAAGACCTGATTGACCAAGGCTTTGTGGCGGAAGCGGTAGTGAACTTTGTGGCACTTCTCGGCTGGAGTCCGGAGGGGAATGAGGAAATTCTTTCCTTGGAGGATTTGATTAGAGAATTTGATTATCACCGTATTGCGAAGAGCCCGGCTGTCTTTGACATGGGTAAGCTTCGCTGGATGAACGGGGAGTATATTAAGAGCATGGACTTTGATAAGTTCTATGAAAGAGCGCTTCCCTTTATTAAGGAGGCTGCGGGAGAGAAGGTCGATGCGAAGACCGTAGCCGAGATGGTCAAGAGCCGTATTGAGGTTTTCCCGGATATTTGCGAGCATGTAGACTTCTTTAAGGCGGTTCCCGACTACTCTTTGGAACTTTATCAAAACAAAAAAGCCAAGACCAATTTAGAGAATTCGCTTAGCCTTCTGAAAGAAGTGCTTCCGCTTTTGGAAAAAGAAGAGGATTACAGCAATGACCGCCTCTACAGCCTTTTACAGGAGTTCAGTACGGAGAAGGGATACAAGACGGGATTCACCATGTGGCCGATTCGGATTGCCCTTTCCGGAAAGCAGATGACTCCTGCGGGAGCTACCGAGATTCTTTCCGTTTTAGGAAAGGAAGAGTCCTTAAAGAGATTGAATGCGGCTGTAGCAAGATTAGAATCGAACGCATAAGAGAGGTTCCGAAAGCGGACGCATATAGGTGGAGATCCGGAGGAGAGAAATCCGGATGCATACGCAAAAGTGAAAGAATCACAAACGAATGCAGAAGTAAAATGAGGTTAAATTATGGATAGAGAAGAATTTTTAGAGAGATACAGACATTCCATCGCCCATGTTTTAGCAAAGGCAATGATTGAGCTTTACGGGGAGGAAGTGCAGTATGCTATCGGACCGCAGATTGAGGACGGAGCATATTATGACTTTTTGGTACCGAAGAGCTTGTCTGAAGAAGATTTCCCGGCTATTGAAAACAAGATGCGGGAAATCATTAAGAGAAGAGAAGACTGGACGAGAGAAGAGCTTAGCAGAGAGAATGCTCTGAAGCTTTTTTCCAAGCAGAAGTTCAAGAAGGAGCTCATTGAGGACCTACCTGAGAGTGAAATCATCAGCGTTTATCATACCGGTTCCGACTTCGTGGATCTCTGCCGAGGACCGCATGTAGAGAATTCCCAGGAGCTTATGAATGTGGCCTTCCAGGTAAAGTCCGTTTCCGGAGCGTACTGGAGAGGAGACGAGCATAGAGATCAGCTGCAGAGAGTCTATCTCTTTGTGTACCCGGATAAGAATGCGTTAAAAGAGCATCTTAAGTGGTTACAGGAAGCACAGGAGAGAGATCATAAGAAGCTCGGAAATCAGCTGGAACTCTTCATGTTCGAGGAGACTGCACCGGGTATGCCGTACTGGCTTCCCAGAGGCTGGAAGATGTATCAGGCGCTTCTTAGCTACTCCAGAGAGCTCCAGAAGAAGCACGGCTATACGGAGATTTCCGCACCGCTTATCAACAATAAGAAGTTGTGGCTTATCTCCGGTCACTGGGCACACTACATCAACAATATGTTTATGGTTCCCGGCGTTTCCGGTTGGTTAAAAGCCGATGCAGACCTCTCCGGAGTGCTCGAGCATCCGACCGATGAAAGCCTTGGAGAAAAGACGGTGAAGATTCAAGCCGGATCCGTTGTCTATAACCGTGAAAATATCGACACCATGGCGGCAAAGCCCATGAACTGCCCGAATGCCATGATTACCTATAAGAGAAGAAATCGTTCCTATAAGGAACTGCCGATTCGTTACTCCGAGTACGATGTTCTTCACAGAAAAGAGAAGTCCGGCCAGATGAACGGTCTTTTCCGTGTGCAGGAATTCCGTCAGGACGATGATCATACCTTTGTAATGGAATCTCAGATTGAGGCGGAGATTGCCGATATCATCTCCATTGCGGATGAAATCTATGGTACCTTCGGAGTAAGCTACCGTGCAGAGCTTTCCACAAGACCAGAAGACTTTATGGGAGACATCGCGGTTTGGGATAGAGCAGAAGCTGCTTTAAAGAAGATTCTGACCGACAAGTACGGAGAGGGCGGTTTTGAAATCAACGAGGGAGACGGTGCCTTCTACGGTCCGAAGATTGACCTGCAGATTAAGGACGCGCTCGGAAGAGAATGGCAGTGCGGAACCATCCAGCTTGACTTCCAGCTTCCGCATAACTTCGGCTTAACTTACCAGACTGCTGAAGGCGGACAGGAGATGCCGGTAGTAATCCACCGTGCAATTTACGGCTCTTTAGAGCGCTTTATCGGAATCATCATCGAGAATTTCAAGGGCAGCTTTCCCTTCTGGCTCTCTCCCGAGCAGGTAGGAATTGTGCCGATTCGGGAAGAGCATAACGAATATGGAAAGAAGATTTATGACGCTCTTTCCGACATGGGAATCCGTGCAGAGATCGACTACTCCGATAAGAATATGAAGGAAAAGATTAAGAGCTATAAGAACTACAAGGACCCGTATATTCTGGTGCTTGGAGATAAGGAAATGGAGGAAAATACCGTTTCCATCAATATGCGCGGCTCCAACAAGCAGATCAACAATGTGCCCTTGGACATGTTCTTAAAGGTTTGCGCAAAGATTCAGAAGGAGCACAGCTTAGAGCTTAC
>CAUTEL010000104.1:0-6190 GCA_963537185.1 uncultured Oribacterium sp.
CAAATAGGCATTACACTTTGAAAAAGGCCGAGAGCCGAAAAAACCGCGATAAGCACTTAAAGGGCTGGGGTGCGGTGCGGTCAAAATCAATCTCTTC
This sequence comes from uncultured Oribacterium sp., assembly GCA_963537185.1. Taxonomy (GTDB): domain Bacteria; phylum Bacillota; class Clostridia; order Lachnospirales; family Lachnospiraceae; genus Oribacterium. The sequence continues at coordinate 98 of CAUTEL010000104.1, forward strand.
TTCTGCCGAATCATTTTTCTCTTACTTTGAGCAGGACTTCCCCATAAAATATATACTACAGGTTCCTCCTTCTCCTCTATCGCCTCTATCGTCGCATCAGTAAACTCCTCCCAACCTATTCCTCTATGAGAAAATGCCTGATGTGCGCGAACAGTCAAGACCGTATTTAAAAGCAATACTCCTTGTTCCGCCCAAGGGCTTAAATCTCCATTTCGCGGAATAGGGCAAGCCAAGTCATCACTTAACTCTTTAAAAATATTCTGTAAAGAAGGAGGTAAGGCCATTCCTTTTTTTACAGAAAAACTGAGTCCCTGTGCCTGCCCCGTATTGTGATAAGGGTCCTGCCCTAAAATAACCACCTTGAGCTTATGATAAGGACAAAGATCATAGGCCTTAAAAATATCCTGACTTGCCGGAAAAATTTCTTTTGTCCGGTATTCCTGCAGAACGGTCTCATATAATTTTTTATAATAGGGTTTTTTATATTCTCCTTGAATTTTTTCTACCCAATCATTTGTAATCATAAAAGTTAATTCCGCCCTTTCTTGTTTGTAACCTGCTTATATAAGTCGTAAAGAAAAGAACCGGTCTTTCCCTCTTCAGGATATTCTTTCGTCCCGATATCCAAAATCATTTTATCGTAGGCATTTACTATCTTGGTCCCTGAACTGTGAATAAGCTCTCTCTTAAAGACATTTCCATAGTTGGCATGAACATGACCGTGAATCATATACTTGGGTTTATATCTGTTTAGAAGCTCCTCAAAGGCTTGAAAGCCGCGATGGGGAGGATCATCCATATCTCCATAGCCTCGCACCGGTGCATGAGTAAGGAGAATATCAAATCCATTTTTCAAAAGAATATGCTTTTTTAACCGCTGTATTCTTTTCCTCATATCCTCTTCTGAATACATAAATTTTCCCGGCTTATACCAGGGAGCTCCTCCAAGACCAAGAATTCTTAAGCCTTTATAATCATAAATCTTATCCTCGACACACTCACAGCCCAGAGGAGGATTAAATTTATAGGACTCATCATGATTACCGTGAACATAAAGAAGCGGTGCTCTTCCCATGGTAACCAAAAACTGTAGATAATCCGGACTTAAGTCCCCTGCAGAAAGAATGAGGTCTACCCCTTCCAGCTTTTCTTTTTGAAAATGGTCCCAAAGGCCCTTATTTTCTTCATCGGCTATACAAAGTATTTTCATAGCAAGAAGCCTCCCGAAAGAATCGTCTCCTGAGCCTCCTTCGTAAATGCTTCCAAAGGAGGAATTTCTCCTATCACATTATCATTTAACCAACGCATATCCACAATATCTTCCATGCCAAGGCTTTCCGCTCCTTCTCCTTGGATTTTCTCCATCTGACTGTGGATTTCTCCGGAAAAGGGAAAAAGTCTACCTTCCTCGATTTCCTTCTTCAAAATAGACATGAGCTTCTTGGAAGAATAGCTCAGATTTCCGGAAAGAATGACATCGATTACCCCTTCCTTTAATCCATAATAATAATTTAAGGCACTATGCGTTTTTGCAAGGCTGCTTGTATCGTAGTTTCCTTCTAAAATGGAGTGGATAATCATTTCATAATATTTCCCCCAGTTATATACTGCTGCCGCAACATTGAAGCCAACTTCTCCATTACTGCCGATATAAAGACCAAACTCTCTGGAATGCTCGAAGGGCTTTGAAAATTCAGGACCGGAAATAGTGTGGATTTCTTTTCTTCGGAACTCTTCTTTCCAATTCGCATTGATAAGACCGTTCCAAGATAAATGAATCTTTGCCCAAGGATTAATAAATTGGGCCCCAATAGCAAAAGCATTGATATTGGAGACAGTACCATACAAGGGAAACTGTTCCACATATCCTAAATTGTTTCCGTCGGTAATGGACGCGGCAAGGGCACCCATTAAAAATTTTGCCTCATACATTCTTCCATAATAGGTACGAATGGAATTATAGGAGGTATTTACCGAACAATTCAGAATATGAAGCTCGGGGTATTCCAATGCCGCCTTTACACTTTCCTGTGCCATAAACGGAGCCGTAGTGAAAATCACCTTGGCCCCCCAAAGAACCGCTTCCTTAATTCCTTCCTGAAGTTTTTCTTCCGAACTGCAATTTTGCCAGCAGCGAGTCTCAACACGATTATGGAATTTTTCCTGAATATAATTTCTTCCCAGCTCATGAGAATAAGCCCAGGTAGAATTTTCAATCGTCCTCTCATATAAAAAGGCAATTTTCAAAACAGATTTATCTGTATAAAGGCTCCCTCCCGAAAAGAAGTCGAAAAATCCTCCGGGCTTTTTCATTTCCTCCGGATTCTGGACCAAAACCACCTCGCCTGCCGACTTTTTATACTCATTCCATAACTTTTCCAGCTTTTCCTTAATCTCCTCCGTAGAATTATTCAAAATGGAGTCCAAACCGTAAAAGGTAAGATAAGTAAAAAAGGCATCTCCTCCCGTATTGCCAAGCTTCTTCCCTCCCATCGTGAAATATAGCTCGGAAAAACGGGAATAAGCGGCTCGAATATCTGCACAAAGCTCTGCCGGCCAGATTTCACCGCTCTTCATTCCCAAGAATTGAGAAAATCGCTCATAACTGGCCGGTTTAGAGAAACAAATACTTTACAGTCCTGTACATTTATAAAATTCCACAAATTCATAATAAAGCTTATTCTCCCTCTCTTCCGTTCGTTTCGGCAAAATACGAATAACTGTAGCAGGTATGGAAACTGCGCCATTAAAACGGCTCACGGAAACTCGCTTATTCCCCTCCTGCACATAAAAATTAAACATGTATTCATATACCAAAATAGGCTCTCTTACCCCCTCCTCCTGCACGGAGTCATAGAGAGAACTCCACTTACTTGCAAACTCCGTATTGGCTCCGAGAATAGGCATAAAGTTTTTAGCAAAGGACTGCTGTCTCGCTTTAGTCTTCGTTCCCACGATGTCTTTCACAGGAATTTCCAAGATTCCCAGACGATTTTCCCCTTGAATGTCTTCGTTTTTCAAGAAATCATCCAAGGCTGCCAAATACGGAGACTGACGAAAAAGCAGAGCATTTCTATATGCCCTGTCTCCAAGTTTTTTCGCCTCTAAATAATCATCAAGCATATGGCCTCCTTCGCATTTGCGAGATTCTCTCCTCTGTCACTTCATTCTATAAGCAGAAAAAGTATACCATAAAGAAAGATAGAGCGTTAGTGATTTAAAACAGTCTAATGAACCGTTTCCCCTTCAAAAAACAAGGATATGCATAAAAAATCGACCCCCGTGCGGGCAATGAACCGACTACTCCGGGGATCGATATTCTTTTAAACTTCTTCACAGACAAAAACAGTTCTCTAATTCAAAAAGCTTTATCTTGGTCCGTTTGTACTTCCCTCTTGAATGGTAGTGGAGCCTGTAGAACCGCTGCTTCCGGACGGTCCCTGACTACTTGGTCCGTCATTGGAAGAAGGAGTATCTCCATTCGGGTTTACTGTTGTTCCGGGAAGGGCTGCTCCGGGTCCTGCCGCTCCGGGGCCTGCTGCTCCGGGTCCCTGCGTATTAGTATTGTTACTATTATTACCGGGCTGTACATTCTGTGCATTTGCTTCTGTAAAGCTCAGATTCTGTGTATCCGATGTGCACACGCCATACTCGTTAAAGCTGAAGCTTCTACCGTCTAAAGTAACGGTGGTATTGACAAGCATCTTACCGTCTTCCAAATAGTAATAATGGTTCTTTTCCTTTAACCATCCTCTTACCATCTTGCCGTTTGCAGTAAAATAATACCAAATATTCTCAATCTGCTTCCAGCCTGTAGACATCTTTCCGCCGGACGGATCCATATAATACTTGTTTCCTTCTGCATCTGTCTTCCAGCCGGTTTCCATATTTCCATTCGCTGCGGAAAGGTAATAGTAAACTCCATTCAAGTTCAGCCATCCGCTCTGCATTACGCCGTCAGCACCGAAATAATACCATTTATCGGAAATCTTTAACCATTTCTGCATAACCAAAGAACCGTCTTCCGGGTTAAAGTAATACCATTTGTCGGAAATCTTTCTCCAGCCGGTAGCCATAGCTCCGGAAGCCTTCAAATAGTACCAAACATCCTTTCCGTCCTTTTGAAGCTTTAACCAACCGGTTTGCATTGTTCCGTCAGACTTTAGGTAGTACCACTGCTTATCAATTTCTCTCCAGCCGGTTGCCATGAGTCCCGAAGGACGAAAATAATGCCAAGAATTATTGATTTTTTTCCAGCCTGTCACCATATAGGTATCTGCACCGATATAATAGTAGCCTGAGGAAGTGTGAATCCACTTGCCACTCACTTTTTCATTATTCTTCGGATCAACAAAATAATACTTTCCTTTTTCCTGTCCCCAACCTGCAGCTAAAGCCGTCATCGAAAGGCTGGCGACACAAAGTCCCAAAGCCAAAGCTTTCAGGCCTAATTTCTTTCCTAATTTCATATTCTTCCTCCCTTTTAAGCGGATTCTATATAAGGCTATGAAAAAGGCAGCTCTCTTTTCCTTAGAAAACTGCCCATTTTCGTCTTTTCTAAACTATAGCATAGCTTGCTTTCCAATTTCTATACTAAGCTCTTACTTTTCCTTAACAATTATAAGAATTTTTTATCTTTTTAAGCTGAATAAAAGGCAGGTAAGATAAATCACAAAATGCATCCAAGCTTATTTACTTTAATCCCAGCTCCTTATTCAACCACTGAAGTCCTGCACTCGTCACATAGTTATATGGCTGATTAAAGTGAGGCATGAAGAAGAGATCCACTAAGGGAAGCTCTGCCATAGTTAGGCCCTTCTGGATAGCCAAGGAGAAGAAATGAATAATCGCCGTCGCATCATAGCTGGATCCAAGCTGACAGCCAACAATCTTCTTGTCATCCTTTTTGTAGACAATACGAATCTTTACCTTCGGATTCTCCACTTCCATAAAAGCAGGGAATTGGGTGTCCTCAAAATCTTCGTAGGCTACAGCCATACCTTCTCTTTCAGCAGCAGCTACGGAAAGTCCGGTACAAGCCAACTTATAGCCATAAATTCCCAGAGCGCTGGAGCCCTGTACGCCCAAGCTCTCTACCGGAGTTCCACATATATTATGTCCTGCCACAACACCGGAACGCACTGCGTTGGTGGCTAAAGCAATATAGTTTTCTCTGCCTCTTGCATTATCAAAAAGAGTGGCACAGTCACCGATAGCATAAACGGAAGGATCGCTGGTCTGCTGCTTCTTATTTACGAGATAAGCCCCGTTCTGATAAAGCTTTAAGTGATCTGCCCCAAGGCTGGCATTGGGTTTAAAGCCAACTGCACAAATAACCATATCCGCATCATAGACTCCCTTATCGGTCTTAACACCGGATACTTTTCCTTCTCCCAAGAACTCTTCTACTTTCTCTCCTAAAGCCAGCCTAATGCCATGCTCTACCATTCTGTCCTTCAGCTCATCCGAAAAAGCTGTATCAAAATAGCCCGGAAGAATATGGTCTACCATATCAATAAGGGTTACCTCCAGTCCAAGGCGCTGGAAAGCTTCAGCAAGCTCTACTCCGATATAGCCTCCGCCAAGAACACAAACCTTCTTGAACTCAGACTTATCTTTCAATTTTTCAATTACTTCCACGGCATTCTGATAAAGCTTAACCATCTGAACATTCTCTAAGTCAAAGCCCTTTACCGGAATTCTGTTCGGAATAGAACCTGTGGCTAAAACAAGATTATCATAATGGTCCTCAATTACAGATCCGTCCTTTAATTCTACCTTTACGGTTTTCTTCTCGTAGTCAACGGAAAGAACCTTAGATTCCATATTTACCTTGGCACCCTTATTTAAGAAATTCTCAGGCTTTGCATAGAATAGGCCATCCCCGGAATGAATCTGCTCACCAATCCAAAGCGCCATTCCACAGCCCAAAAAAGAAATATTGTTATTCTGATCATAAATAGTCAGCTCCTGATCGGGATAAGATAAAATAGTATTGGCACAGGCTGTTCCCGCATGATTAACTCCTACTAAAATTGTCTTTGCCATGATTTTCCTCCTTAAATTTTAATAGTTTTTTGATAAGTATAGTTT
>CAUTEL010000105.1:0-6143 GCA_963537185.1 uncultured Oribacterium sp.
CTTTTTCACTTCTACTGTATTCTTTAAATCTTGCGTAGAAATCATTTTCATAATAAGAACCTCCCAAAAGTGCCTATATTTTATATCGAATATATTCTTGGAGCAATCTCGTTACTTCGCAATCCAATTTATCCCTGGAACAATCTCCCCTCTCCCGTAGCCGTCTTGTGAACTTTATGTTAAATAATTCATAGCCATATTGAATTAAATTTATACCGATGTTACAGTGACCGAACACACGATGGTTCATCCATCTTCACGGGGAAAATCCCCTTTCATAGAGAGCGAGGAATCTTATGAAAGCACATGAAATTTTGAACAACCCTTTTTTAAATAAGGGCACGGCATTTACCATGGAGGAAAGGGAAAAATTAGGTCTTATCGGACTTTTGCCACCCCATGTGCAGACTATTGAAGAGCAGGCGGAAGAAACTTACGCACAGATGAAGACGAAGGGAAATGATTTGGAAAAGCGGCTCTTCTTAATGCAGATTTTCAATACCAATCGTACTCTCTTCTACTATCTGTTTTCTCAGCATCTCGCAGAATTTAACCCCATTGTTTATGACCCGACCATTGCGGAAACCATTGAACATTATAGCGATCTTTTTGTAGATCCCCAGTACGCGGCGTACTTGGATATTAATCACCCTGAGAATATTGAGAAGACCTTAAAAAATGCGGCGGGAGACAGAGAAATTCGTCTTATCGTGGTAACCGATGCGGAGGGAATCCTCGGAATCGGAGACTGGGGAACCAACGGAGTAGACATTTCCGTAGGAAAGCTGATGGTTTATACCGGTGCGGCAGGCATCGACCCTTCTTATGTACTTCCCCTTGTGATTGATGCCGGAACGAACAGAGAAGAGCTTCGTAACAATCCGCGTTATCTTGGAAATCGTCACGAGAGAGTTCGCGGAGACCGTTACTACGATTTTATTGATCAGTTCGTACAGACCGCAGAACGGCTTTTCCCGAAGCTTTATCTTCACTGGGAGGATTTCGGAAGGGGAAATGCTGCCAATATCTTAGAGAAATATCGGAAGCAGATTCCGACCTTTAACGACGATATTCAGGGAACAGGAATCGTAACCCTGGGCGGCGTTTTTGCAGCAATGGCGATTTCCGGACAGAAGCTTACGGATCAGGTTTATCTTTGCTTTGGCGGCGGTACGGCAGGCGCCGGTATTGCATCCAGGGTGCATCGGGAAATGGTAAGGGAAGGTCTGTCCGAGGAAGAGGCTTACAAGCGTTTCTTTATGGTGGATAAGCAGGGCTTGCTTTTTGACGACATGGAGGATTTGACGCCACAGCAGAAGCCATTTGCAAAAAAGCGTTCCGATTTCCCGAATGCGGACAAGTTGACGGATCTTGCCGAAGTGGTACGGACGGTGAAGGCGACTATTCTGGTGGGAACTTCCACGAAGGCAGGAGCTTTCACAAAAGAAGTGGTAGAAGCAATGTGTGCGAACACAGAGCGTCCTTGTATTTTCCCGATTTCCAATCCGACAAAGCTTGCAGAGGCCAGCGCGGAGGATTTAATTCACTGGTCTGACGGAAAGGCTTTTGTGGCAACCGGTATTCCGGCAGATGATGTGTCCTATAAAGGCGTAAACTATGTGATTGGACAGGCCAATAATGCTTTAATCTATCCGGGACTGGGGCTTGGTATGCTGGCATCGGAGGCGAGTCTCCTCACCGATGAAATGATTGCGGCTGCTGCAGACTCTCTCTCCGGCATTACCGATATCACAAAGCCCGGTGCACCGGTACTTCCGCCGTTCAAGTATGTGGGCGAGGTTTCCATTAAGGTCGCGGAAGCGGTTGCAAAGAAAGCGAAGGAGCAGGGACTTGCCCGCGCAAAGGAACAGGATATGGTGAAGGCAGTGCATGACTTTAAGTGGTATCCGAAGTATCAGTAAAGGAGGGGAAAATGACTGTATTTCTCACCTCGATTCAGAGCATTATTCCTATTATTGTGATCATTGCTCTGGGCTACATTTTACAGCTTAAAGGATGGTTCTCGGAAAGCTTCGGACCGAACCTTTCCCGCCTGATTATGAATGTGGCCTTACCGGTATCTATTTTTGTCTCGGTCTTAAAGTATCTCACCGTGGATAAGCTCATTAGCCTTTCCGGTGGCTTGCTGTACACCTTCGGGGCTTTTACACTGACCTATGTTTTCGGCTTTTTGGCAGTGAAAGTTTTCGGTGTTCGTGCCGGAAGACGAGGCACCATGATTAACACCTTTGTCAATGCCAACACCATTTTCATCGGATTGCCGTTAAATATAGCTCTCTTCGGAGACGATGCACTTCCCTATTTTCTGATTTACTATATTACGAATACGATTTCTACCTGGACGCTGGGAGTTTACATCATGACTACGGACAGTGTAGGAGGAGAAAAGAAAAAAGGAACAAAGTTTGACTGGAAGAAGCTTTTACCGGCACCCTTGGTGGGATTCCTGATTGCACTGGTATTCCTCGTTTTACGGATTCCGGTACCGACCTTCGCAGGAAATACCCTGACCTACATCGGAAATATCGTAACGCCCTTATCTTTGATTTACATTGGTATTATTCTTGCAAAGGCAGGGCTAAAGAGTATCCACTTTGATAAGGATACCGTGGTGACGATTTTGGGACGCTTTATTCTGGCTCCGGTTATTATGTATGTTTTACTCTACTTTACCGGAAAGGGCTTACCCACGAAGGAGTTCAATACCTTCATGATTCAGTCTGCCGCGCCGGCTCTTGCGGTTCTCCCAATCCTTGCCAGTCAGGGAGACGGAGATGTGGAGTTTTCCACCAATGTGGTAACCATCAGTACGGTGCTGTTCGTCGCTGTCGTACCGGTAGTGATGACTTTACTGGGATAAAGGAAATAAAAAGAGCTTAAAAATAGTTTTCTAAGCAATATAGGTCTAAATTTGGGGCACGCTCTCGCTAGCTTCGCCACGTAACGGATACTAAGCGAAAAACTGCGTTTCTCTTGTTTTTCGCAAGTACCGACGGGCTCAGACTACCCCGCATTCAGACCTATATTGCAAAGAATCTCTTTAACATTTTGATTTTTTACAGCACCTTTTTTGTCCTACAACGCCCAATTCACTTAGGAAGGTCCTAAAAATGATTGATTTCCCTTACCAGTTCATCTAAGTTTCTTCGGCCATAAAGAATACGAAGGATATAAATCGTCATTTCTACTACATCAGGAAGATAGTATAAGACGTAGTTTCCCACAAGAGACTTTCTTATTTCCCTATCAGGAAGAAATTCATTTTCCACCATTCTGCCAATCTTAGGCACAGAACAAATAGAAGCAATTACTGCCAGTAAATCCTTTAAAAAGCTTGCTGCCGCCTCAGGGTTAGAAAGTTCAATGGAAATATAGGATAGAATTTCACCCAGGTCTGCTTCCGCCTTTTTGGAAAAATGATAATTTAGAGTTCATATTTCTCCTTTAATTTACGAATCGTATCGACTCCATCTTCGGTATTTCCCTCTTTTAGATCCTTCAGCCCCTCTAAAACATTTTTTGCTTCATATATCTTTTGCATAGTCTTCTCATAGTATTCAATATCCATAAGCACAAGCCCCCTTAACTATTTTACAATTCGTCCTTATTTCTTCCTTACTTTCCGGATTGTATCAGCTCCGTCTTCATGAAATCTGCACTCTTTTGTAGACTCTTTATAGGATCCTTGTCCACCCAGTTTCTCCATTAAGGCGGGAACATCCACTCCGGCATCAGCCATCCAGTAACTATCCAATTCAAAGTTTAGATAGCGGGGATTGGTTTCTTCAATCAAAATGTCATTCTATAGCGGAACTATTATAAGTTGACCTTCATTATATTACAATTGCGGGGCAGAACTTGAAAATAGAGAACGATAGACATACACTTTGTTGAGACCAACTTTCTGCAATATATTTTGTCCTATAACTCAGATTAGTCCTATAGCTTGGTTTTACCCTCTAGGACGCAAAAAGAAAATGGATTTACACAGGAGAGGAGCTTTTATTTGCGCGATTTCTTGAAAAAATATGCTTTGGTGCTTCTAATCGGCGGCGTTTTCGAAGCGGTGGCGGTAAGCCTTTGTATTACGAAGCATAATCTTTTTTATCTTTTCAACTTTAGTTATATCGGAATCTCCTTATCCTTAGGGATTTTTCTGCTCGGAAGAAAATATCTCTATGCCCGTCGTGTGGTACAGCTTCTGGTCGGGCTCTATATGCTTGTTTATTTAGGGCTTATCAACCGGGAAAATATGCAAATAGAGGGATTTTGGTACTACTTGTTCACCGGCGTTTTCGAGGCGGCTACCATTCATTATGCGGTGGCGAAAATCTTCGGACCTCTGATTTTCGGAAGAGGCTTCTGCGGTTATGCCTGTTGGACTGCCATGGTTTTGGATTTTCTGCCCTATAAGACGAGAGCACTTCCCCGGAAAAATATCGGATGGATTCGTTATCTGACTTTTGCTCTATCTTTCCTCTTTGTTTCCGCCTTGTTTCTTTTGAAGGTAGGAAACTTGGAAAGGATTATGTTTTGGGCATTTCTCTTTGGAAATCTTGCTTATTATCTTGTAGGCATAGCACTGGCCTTTCTTTTCAAGGATAATCGGGCTTTCTGCAAATACATCTGCCCGGTTACTGTATTCCTTAAGCCTATGAGCTATTTTTCACTGGTACGGATTCGTTGTGATAAGAAGAAATGCATTTCCTGCGGAAAATGTAAGAAGGTCTGCCCCATGGATGTGGAGATGACCGACAATTCCAGGAAGAGAAAAAACGGAACGGACTGTATCCTGTGTATGGAATGCGTAAAGGTCTGCCCAAAGGGCGCATTGTAATGGAAAGTATAAAGGTCTGCTCGAAAGGGGCGCTGTAAGGGAAAAAATATGAAGATTTTTATTGTAGAAGATGAAGAGAATATCGTAAGGCTGTTAAAAGATGAGCTTATGCAGTGGGGCTACACGGTAGAATCTGTAAAGGATTTTCAAAGAGTGAGCGATGAAGTGGAAGAAGGAAATCCTGAACTGATTCTTATGGATATCAGCTTACCTTGTTATAACGGATTTTATTGGACGGAAAAAATCCGTAAATTTTCTCATGTGCCCATCCTCTTTCTTTCGTCCCACAGCGAGTCCATGGACATGGTGCAGGCCATGCAATTCGGGGCGGATGACTATATCGTGAAGCCCATTGATTTATATGTGACAAGGGCGAAGATTCAGGCATTGCTTCGGAGAACCTACGAATATACTGCGGTGCAGGACAATCTTTCCTTTCAAGGCTTGCAGCTGGACTTAGCAAAGGCGGCTCTCCTGGGAGAAGGTTTTCGTATCGACTTAACAAAGACGGAACTGCTCATCTTGGAGTGCTTATTCTTAGCAAAGGGCGGAATTTCAAAAAGAGAGGAAATCATGAACCATTGCTGGCAGGGAGAGGATTTTCTGGATGACAACACCCTTTCCGTCAATATCACGAGGCTCCGAAAAAAGCTTTCTGCCGTGGGCTTAGAGGATTTGATCCAAACGAAAAAAGGAATTGGATATTCTTTATCTTTAGAAAAGTAGTGATTAAAAGGAGACAGCAAAACATTATGCAAATAAAAAAGCAGATCCAAGCGTATCTTCAAACAAAATCGGATTTATTAGGTTTTTTCCTGCTTTTGCTATCCCTTTTCGGAGGGATTTTTTTCTTTGGGCATTTGCCTTGGAATTATTTTGTTTTAGGGGCGGAGCTGAGCGGCTTTTTGCTCTTTGTCTATCTTATCCTCAGCTACTTTTCCTTTGTCCGGAAAGAAAGTTTGGAAAAAGCCTTGGAACGGCTGGAAATAGAGAAAAAGGAAGAAGAACGCAGGCGGATAGAGGAAAAAAGGGAGCTTTCCGAATACTTTCTCCTCTGGGTGCATCAGATTAAAACGCCGATTACCGTGTCAAAGCTTCTTCTTCGAAAAACGGAAAGTGAACATAAAAAGAAGCTTGAAGAGCAAATGTTCTATATCGAAGAGTACAGCAATATGGCGATGAACTATTTGAAAATGCAGAACCGTTCTGCCGATATGGATATTCATCCGGTGGATTTGGAAGCCTGTTTGAAACCTTTATTTAAGAAGTACGCTCCTATTTTTAT
>CAUTEL010000106.1:0-6141 GCA_963537185.1 uncultured Oribacterium sp.
TTCTTTCAAACTCACCGTGAACCAGAACATCCAGATCCAAGTCTTCCTGAATCTTTACCCACTCGGCAATCTTCTCTCTGTTAAAAGTAATATATTCTTCCTTTGTCTTCTCGCCCTTTTTAAAGACATTTCTGTTCTGACGAACATCGGCAGACTGCGGGAATGAACCAATGGTTGTTGTAGGGAAGAGAGGAAGCTTAAGCTCTTCTCTCTGTATTTTTTCTCTTTCGGAAAATGCGGGAAGTCTTGTGTAATCCGCATCGGTAATGGCTGCGCAACGCTCTTTTACGGACTTGTCTTCGCTGTTCGGTCTTACAGAAGCAAAGAGAGCTTTATTTTCCTCTAACACGCTTGCCCCCGCGTTTCCGCTTAAAATCTTCTTTAAGTCCAAAAGCTCGGAAAGCTTCTCTACAGCAAAGCTGAAATGTTTTTTTACTTCTGCGGAGAGTTTATTTTCCCCTTCTAAGGTATAGGGAACATGAAGTAGGGAGCAGGATGTGCCAAGCACTACGGAAATGCCCTTATCCTCCAAATCCTTTACCGCTTTAACAGTCTTCTTGTAGTGGTTTCTCCAAATATTTTTTCCGTTTACAAGTCCTGCAAAAAGAAGCTTATCTTTCGGGAAGCCCTTAGCTACCAGATTCTTTGTTTCTTTTCCTTCAAGGAAGTCTAAACCTACACCGTCGAAAGGAAGGGCCAAAATGCTTTCATAAGCATCTCGTACATCTCCAAAGTAAGTCTGTAATAATACCTTAGTCTCGGCCTTTACGGAAAGAATCTCTTCATATAAAGCAGTGAAAAGTGTGAGGTCTTCCTTATCTAAGTCCCTTACCAGATAAGCTTCGTCAAAGGCAAGCCACTTCGCTCCAAGAGAAACGAATCTCTCCACATACGCTTTATAAGCGGAAATCGCCTGCTTGAGGAAATCCTTCTCGGTCTTCTTTTCTGTATAACGAAGAAGCTTTAACAAGGTAAACGGTCCAATAATTACCGGCTTCGTTTCTACACCTAAAGCTTTTGCTTCCTGATACTCCTTAAAGGGCTTCTCTCCCACAAGGGAAATCTCATCTTTATCGGAAATCTCTGCCACCATGTAGTGATAGTTTGTATTAAACCACTTCTTCATCGCAATAGCCTTTACATCTCCTGCCGGTCCCTTATAGCCTCTTGCCATTGCAAAATACTTTTCCAAGGGACTTAAGGACAGCTCTCTGTAGCGCTCCGGGATAATATTGAAAAGAACTGCTGTATCTAAGAAATTGTCATAAAAAGAGAAATCATTGGAAGGAATAAAATCCACTTCCTTCTCCTGCATCTTCAGCCACTGCTTCTTTCGTATTTCCTTTGCAAGAGCCTCTAATTCCTGCTCGGAAACCAATCCCTTAAAAAACTTCTCTGTTGTAAATTTAAGTTCTCTTAATTCTCCCACTCTGGGAAAGCCGATAACTGATGTTTGCATAAATATTTCTCCTTACTTTTCCTTTTGTTTTACTCTTACTTTTTAAATGCTCTTTAGAATACTTCCGAAAGAGCCACGGGATATTTTTATTTATCCCTAGTTTCTAATCTGGATATAGGATAGCCTATAGATCACTCCTTTGGAAAATACAAAAAAACAGGACTTAGTTATAGCTTTAAACTATATCCAAGTCCCATTCTTTTTTCTCCCTTAAAAAGCACTGTTTTTCCTGATCTTATTCTTAGTCGAAAAGAAGCTTTCCATCTTGGTCGAACTTTACAGTGAGTCTCTTATAGCCTTCCGCTTCAATCGTAAGTGTATTGACCTGCTTCTTTGCATCCTCAGGAGAGAGAATCAAGTGATCCACTCCGCCGTATGCTCCCGAAATGAGAGTAAAATAGTATTTTCCCGTCTTAGAACCTGTACTTATCTCTTTTTCTAAAGGTTTTCCGTTTAATGTAATAGACTTCACCGTCTCCTTAAAAGCAAGCATTGCATCATCATCCATGTCCTTAAATTTCACTTGCAAACTGGATCCCCAAAGAAAAGATTTATTCTTATTGATTGATTCAATCGCAAATTCTTTTCCTGCAATTTTACCCTCTTTATCAAGGTTCAGAGTAAAGTTTGTCCCATCAGAAAGCTTTACGGAAAGCTTATTGCTTCCATCCTGTAATGCTTTCGCAGGAAGCTGTAAGCTTACTTCGCCTCCAAATGCCCCTATATAGTCCTTTATCGCATATTTATCTTCTGGGAAATTTCCAACCCCGCCGATAAAAGAACTTGCCTTCTCTAAAGTCTTTCCGTTAAGACTGACTGTTTCGATCTTGGAAAGAGCGATCTTCACATCCTCCTCTTTTCCTTTAAAAAGAACTGCATAGCTCTCTACCGTCCCGGTATAGTTCTTCACCTTCACAATTTCCTTTACTTCCAAACCGGAGGATTTCTTCTCTGCATTGGATGCGGAATTGTCTTTGTTTCCGGAAGATTCCTTTTCCTTTTTATCAGACGAGAGTTCCACAACAAAGCGGTCCTCCGTTCCGTCAGAGTTCTCGATTACAACGGTATTCTTGCCTTCCACCAAAGAAGCCTTATCCAGGCGAAGCTGATTTTTATATCCGTATCCGTTTCCAACTGCCATATACTGCTTTTCTTTGATACGGATGGAGCTAAATGCTTCTGTATACTCTGTTCCGTTTACCGTAACAGCGGAAATGTTTTGCAAATAGGTATGCAGTTCATTTCTATCTAATCCTTCAAAAGCTAATGTTCTATACGTCTGATTCTTGTCTTTATCCGTTACAGCAACTAAGCTTGCCATTTTCGGATGTCCTTCTTTGATGTTTTCCTGATCCGTCTCCTCATTCGGCGCACTCGGCGTTTCCGGAGCTTCCTTTACAACAATTGTTCCGGAAAGCCTCTTCGTTCTGTTCTTTAGCTTAATCTCATACTTATATTCCCCTGGCTCTTTAAAGAGTCCTGCCTTTAAGGTGATGGTTCCATTTTCCTTATTAATTACATAGTAATCATTTTTGGCAATTCCTCCTGACGAGGCATCGAAAACCGTCTTCAGTTCTCCCTCTTTCGGCTTCTTAATCCGAACGGCAATGACATTTGCTAAAGCCTTCTCTGCTTCTTCCGATGTTCCGAGAGATAAAATGACATCGTTTTTACTCTGTGGCTCCCCCTCTACCGTAAACTGCAGACCGTCTTCCTTCTCTTTAAACTGAAGCTTAAGCTTTTGGTCTCTATAGCCCTCAGCACTGATACGCAGAGTATGGGGAAGAATTTCGGGAGTCAGCCAGAAATTAAAGGCATCCCGCTTTACAAGGATTGTGCCTTCCTCAGCATTGATTACCACAGGCTTTGTATAGGTGTTATCCAGAAGATTCGCTGTCTGTCGGTCTACATAGACTCCCTTGATGGCAGCAAGGTAAGCCGTATCCTCAGTCTTCAATGTGAATTCTCCACCTATGTCCGTTGATGTTCCGCTAAAACTTGGAGTCTGTTTTCCCTTGACAAGCTTAAAGTCTGTTAATCCGCCCAGACGACCGTCTTCCAGAACATTCAGAACCTGAGAGGGTCCGTGGTAGTCTTTCTTCCCGACATTTTCAGTGAATTCTTTGAAGCTTAGAAGCTTTTCTCCTGCAGCTTTTCTATCCGCATTTTCATTTAAATAATCACGATAGCTGTAGAAGGCGTCCGCCCCTTCATTGTAAAGATAGGAGCTGTCGTCAATGGTCATGGAGTAATAGGTCTTTACAACGGCGAGGGCATCGCTGTTTAACATCTCCAGCTCATTTAACAATAAGGCATTACTAAGAAGATCATAGTTAAAGATCACTCTTCCATCAATATGGCTAGAACCGCCGCCCGTAGCGGAAGATACGCTGTCAGCCTTCGTAATAGACTTTTTATCCGTCTTTTTCTTGCCGATGCTGCCGCTTGTTGCTGCGGATACCGCATCCGTTTTCTTTCCGGAAGAGCCGCTTCCCGTACTCTTCTTTCTTGCAGCTGCTCTCTCTGCCTTTTCCTGCTCGGAGTCTTCCAGATTTACAGCCTTTCCGGGGTGGATGGTAAACTCCTTTACCATCTCCTGATAGCCCGCATAGCGAATCTTTAGCTTATATCTTCCTGCTTGGTCGGTATTTACGGTCTTACCGTCTGCACCGCCGGTTCCGTAAAGAATGAAATAGTTCGTAAAGTTAAAGAAGTCATGGATATAGCTTAATTCATGAGATGTTCCATCCGGCTTAATCAGGGTCACCATCATATTGTCTACCTTAAGATCATTTCCGAAGGTCGCTCCATTTTCACCAACAACATCAAAGCCGACTCTCTCTCCCTGCTTCGCATTATTGCTCTGTGCCTGTAACACTAAGTTAAACTTCGCCGCTTTCACAAGCTCTACAGGGATAGTTACACTTTCTTCGCTGTAACTTGAATGAATGTTTAGAAGATAGAGACCATGATTTCTCATGTTACTCTGTCCGCTATAGACCTTGATTACACCGTTTGTTCCATATTCAGCACTTTCCGTTCCGGATTCAAAGCTCAGCTCGCGGTTAATGAGGGTGTTATCCTCATAACGGAGAAGAGAAAGCTTGTTAATTCCGTCAAACCACTTCTTCTGCTCCTCTCCGGAGAGGCTGAACTTGGCAACAAGCGGTTCTCCGTTAACGCTGTTTCCATTCGCATCAATAAGCAGAGGCTTTACATAATAGCTTGTGCTGACATTCTTGGAGTTCTCTTTTCTGGTCTCCTCTAAATCAAAAGTCGTGCTTGTCGGATAAATTCTCTCCTGCCCTTCCTTGTCTTTGGGAGAAAGGTAGTAATCATATTTACTGATTCTTCCACGGGTGAGCAGGTACTTCGGTGCATCCTCCGGATTGCCTGCATCGATAGCATCCACTGCTGTACCTTCATTTAGGCTGATAGTTTGAACAAGTTCCTCACTTCCCTTTTTCTTTAACTCCAGCTTCTTCGGAGAAGCTACGGTACTGATCCACTTCAGAATCTTTCCTTCATCATCAACCTTTGTTAAGGCCTTACTGACATCTGTTCCGTCAATATAGACATCATAATCGGAAAGGCTTCCCTCACTAAATACTACGGAAACGAAGTCGCCAAGCTCTGTGTGTACGGCCTTGGTCTTTTCCGTATTTAATACGGACTTTTCTACACTGCTGTTTTCGTTATTCGAATTATTGTTTTCGTTGTTCGCATTATTATTTTCGTTGTTCGCATTATTGTTTTCGTTGTTCGCATTATTATTTTCGTTAGCGGAATTAGAATTACCGGAAGAATTGGAAGACCCTGCGCTTCCGGAGGAAGTGCGTCCTCCCCTTCCTGAGGATATTCTCGCTCCGGACGCACTTCTTCCGGACACACTTCCTCCGGAAATCGGACGATCAATTCCGGCTACCTTCTGATCGGAATCAGAAGAAGGCAGTCCCTTTCCGGCCTCATATACCGGCTGTCCGGTGCTTTCATTTACCCAACGCCCTGCAGAATCTACCAAATATCCGTCCGCAGTTCTGCCGCCAGTCTTTAAAATACCGTTTTCCGCATTATCTGCAGACTCAAAATAATAGCAATATCCGTCAATCCAGTTCCAACCGTTTACTGCTTTTCCAAAATTACCATCATGAACAGTATATAAAAAGTAGGTCTTTCCATCCTCCGACTTTAACCAGCCGGAACGAAGATTTCCGCTTTGCGGATCCAAGTAATACCATTCGTTATTACTAACTACCCAGCCGCCCAGTTTTTCTCCTTCCGGACTTTTAAAGCTCCAGTTTCCCCCCTCTTCAACAAAGCTTCCGTTTGTGTTCGGCCTTGCCGTTACCGCATAAGCCTGAAATGTCGGTAGTAGCATTAAAGATACAGCGGTAAATATTGCCGCATTCTTCCATCCCTTTCTTACCATTTTTTCTCCTTCTTTCCTTTCTTCCTCCCATAGAAAGCCTATAGACAATGTTTATTCCCCGATAAGTTCTTTTTAGCACTTTCTATGACTTAAAGTATTTTAATTAGCCATAGCTAATTAGATGTTAGCACGCACTAACTTAAGCCATTTTCAGTATTCGGTCAAGAGGAAAAATGCTCTTTAGAATTATTTTATAAAAAAAGAGAGCTAAGCTCTCTTTTCATGCTTAAATGCAATTTTTATTGTATATCAC
>CAUTEL010000107.1:0-6065 GCA_963537185.1 uncultured Oribacterium sp.
CTTCCGTTATTATAAAAACAGGCAAGAGGACACGCAAGTCTTTCTTCCCTGTTTTAGAAAACTTATCTTAAAAATACTTTAAAATCCTAAAGCAAAAAATGAATTCTAATTCTGCCCAAACTCTTCGCAAAATCTTATTCTAATTCAGCCCAAACTCTTCGTAAAATTTTCTTCTGATGCAGATTAAATTCTTCGAAGAAACAGATTTCGATGTAGATCAAACTCTCCGCAAAAATTCCACCATAAAATCTACAGTCTTCTCTATTGCCTTGGCTTCAAATTCCTCATAAACCATGCTTGCTTCATCATTTGCCTCATCGGAAATGACACGAAGAATCACGAAAGGCACTCCATTTTTTGTCGCAATCTGTGCTATAGCAGCTCCCTCCATTTCACAGCAGGTAGCATGAAAGGTATTTTTCAGGTACTCCTTTGTTTCATGAGAAGAAACGAAACGATCTCCGGTAACAACCCGTCCTATATAACTATTATGCTCCGGATTGATTTCCCTATTCACCTGCACAGCAAGTTCCAAAAGACGCTTGTCCGCATCATATCCCAGCTTCTCATCTCCCGGTACCTTCCCAAGAGGATAGTCAAAGCGTGTCACATCCACATCATACTGCAAAGCATCTTTCGAAACGACTAAATCCAAAATATGCACTTCAGAAGAAATCGCCCCTGCAATCCCGGTATTGAAAATATAAGAGGGATGAAAACGGTCAATTAAGGCTTGGGTACAGGCAGCCGCATTGCATTTTCCAACCCCCGCACGAACAAGCACGACTTCCTTTCCGGAAAGTCTCCCCTTATAGAAATGATAGGGTCCTTGTACAATTTCTTCTCTCCCCTCACAGAGCTTAACCAAATGGGCAACCTCTTCCTCCATTGCGCCGATTATTCCAATCATCTTTTTCCTCTTTCCCTTTCTCAGGATTTTTTATCCAAAACAGACTGAATCACAGAAAGAACATTCCTTCTGCCATCTCTTTCTTTGGACTCTTCCATTGCGTTTACATACTTCTCCTTATTCTCCCGTAGCTTTTCCAGATATTCCAAAAGAACTTCCGGCTTCTCTTCCAGCTCTTCCTGCGGAAGCACCACGGAAAATCCCTGAGCTGAAAAGGACTCCGCATTTAAAATCTGGTCCCCTCGGGAAGCCTTTTTCGGTAGGGGAATCAGGATGTTCGGCTTTTTTAAGGCCAGAATTTCATAAATGACATTCGCTCCGGCACGGGAAATCACAAAATCCGCCGCCTGATAGAGGTCGGCAAGTTCCTGATTCACATAAGGGAACTGCCTGTAATACACCAAATCGGAGAGAGAGCTGTCTTCGTTCTTCTTTCCGCAGATATGGATGATATCGTAGTTTTCCCCCAATTTTGTTAAATTCTCCCGAACGGCAGTATTGATTGCCACAGAACCCAGACTTCCGCCGATTACCATCAACACCGGCTTTTCTCCGGAGAAGCCGCAGAGCTTTAATCCCTCTTCTCTACTCCCTTGTAAAAGCTCTTCTCTAATCGGTGCACCGGTACAAACCGCCTTCCCCTTGGGGAGAAGGGAAACCGTTTCCTGAAAATTACAGCAGATTTTCTTCGTAAAGGGAATGGTCAGCTTGTTTGCCAGTCCGGGTGTAAAATCCGACTCATGGCAAATAATCGGGATTCCGAGGCTTGCCGCCGCAAAGATAACCGGCACCGCGACAAAGCCTCCCTTGGAGAAGACCAGATCAATCTTCCAGTCCTGAATCTGTTTTCTTGCCTGAAAAAAACCGCCGATTACCCGAAAAGGATCTGTGAGATTCCGCAGAGAAAAATAGCGGCGAAGCTTTCCTGTCGAAATCCCGAAATAAGGGAGTCCCGCCTTTTCCGCAAGCTCCTTCTCTATGCCGTCCTTTGACCCCATGTAGTAAATTGTATGCTTTTCTCTTAATTCGCTGAGTAAGGCAAGGTTCGCGGTCACATGTCCTGCCGTTCCTCCGCCGGTTAACAATATCTTAGCCATTGAGCTCCTTTACAATCTTCTCCTGTAAAACTTCCATTTCTCCATCAGCATATCCGGAAGGGTTCCAAGAGACAATATTTCCTTCCGTTCCGAAACGGGGAATAATATGCGTATGAAAATGATGCACGGTCTGCCCGGCCGCTTCGCCGTTATTCTGTACGATATTGCAGCCCTTCGCCCCCGTTGCCTTCATAATCGCCTTTGCTATTCTTTTTGCCAGAGGAAAGACTTTCTGAAGCACTGCATCATCCAGACTAAAGAGATCCTCTCCGTGGCTCTTCGGTAAAATAAGAGCATGACCGGGTGTGCCCGGTGCAATATCCAAAATCACCCGAAAATCTGCATCCTCATAAATGGTCATCGAGGGAATCTCCCCGTTTGCTATTTTACAGAAAATACAATCCGTACTCATTTTTGCCTCCTTATCATCGCTGGATTTTTACCGTTTCCAAGTTAATCTACTACAAAGACTACTGCAAATACTTCTATAAAGACTACTGCAAATACTACTATAAAGACTACTGCAAATACTTCTTCAAATACTGTCCGGTATAGGAGCTCGGATTCTTTGCCACTTCCTCCGGGCTTCCGGTGCAAAGCACCGTTCCGCCGCCGGATCCTCCCTCGGGTCCCATATCGATAATATAATCGGCACATTTAATCACATCTAAATTATGTTCGATAACCAACACGGTATTTCCGCCGTCGGCGAGTCTTTGCAGCATTTCCACCAGCTTCCGTACATCTTCAAAATGTAGTCCCGTAGTCGGTTCATCCAAGATATACAGTGTCTTTCCGGTGCCTCTGCGGCTCAGCTCCGAGGCCAGCTTGATTCTCTGCGCCTCTCCTCCGGAAAGCTCGGTGCTGGGCTGTCCCAGTCGGATATAGGAAAGTCCCACATCCATAAGAGTCTGCATCTTACGACTAATGCTAGGAATATTTTCGAAGAATGTCAATGCCTCTTCCACCGTCATATTTAAAACATCATAGATGTTCTTTCCCTTGTATTTTACTTCCAAGGTTTCCCTGTTATAGCGCTTTCCTCCGCAAACCTCACATGGCACATAGACATCCGGCAGGAAGTGCATCTCAATCTTTACAATTCCGTCTCCGCTGCAAGCTTCACAACGACCGCCTTTAACATTGAAGGAGAATCTTCCCTTGTTGTAGCCTCTTTCCTTTGCATCCTTGGCACTGGCAAAGAGATCTCGAATCAGGTCAAAAACGCCGGTATAGGTCGCCGGATTGGAACGGGGCGTCCTTCCAATCGGACTTTGGTCTATATCAATAACCTTATCCAAGTACTCCGTTCCCGTGATTTTCCTAAACTTACCCGGTACCAATCTAGCCTTATTCAAGGTTTTCGCACAGTATTTGTGCACGATTTCATTTACGAGGGAAGACTTTCCGGAGCCTGAAACACCGGTCACACAGGTAAAGACCGAAAGTGGAATCTTAACATCCACATTCTTTAAATTATTCTCTTCCGCACCGTAAACATCCAAGGTATGGGTATAGGCCCTTCTGATTTTGGGGAGCGGAATCTTCTTTTTCCCGCTTAGGTACTGTCCCGTAATAGACGCCGGATTTTGCATGATTTCTTCGGCTGTTCCTACAGCAACCACCTCTCCTCCGTGCTCTCCCGCACCGGGACCGATATCTACAATCATATCCGCTTCCCGCATGGTATCCTCATCATGCTCTACGACGATGACGGAGTTTCCGAGGTCACGAAGCCGTTTTAAGGTCGCTATCAGCTTATCATTGTCCCTTTGATGAAGACCGATACTAGGCTCATCCAAAATATAGGCAACCCCCACAAGACCGGAGCCGATCTGAGTTGCCAGACGAATTCTCTGCGACTCCCCTCCGGAGAGTGTTCCTGCGGAACGGGAAAGACTTAAGTAGTTTAATCCTACATCCAGCATAAACCTGGATCTTGCCTTGATTTCCCGAAGAATCTGCTCCGCAATTTTTGCCTCCATCGGTTTTAACTTTACAGAGTTTATCCAGTCAAAGAAGCTGTCCATGGAAAGCATGGTCGCTTCATGAATATTTTTCTCTCCGACAGTCACCCCTAAGGAAGAAGGCTTCAGTCTCGCCCCGTGGCAGCTCGGACAGGGAGTAATGCGCATAAACTGCTCATACTCTATCTTCATTTTCTCGGAAAAACACTCTTTGTAGCGGCGTTCGATATTGGCAAGTAAGCCCTCAAAGGCCACCTGATGCACTGCGCCCTTTCCGTACTGTGACTGATAATGCACTGTCACACGCTCGCCTCTCGTGCCGTTTATGATGAGATCCTTTGCCTTCTCCGAAAGCTCTCGGAAGGGTGTATCCAATGAGAAACCGTACTTCTCCGCCATAGCGAGAAGCATAGCATGGGTAAAGCTTCCCTCATCCTTCGAGTTCATCCAGCCCAGTACGGAAATAGCGCCTTCATTTAAGGAAAGACTCTCATCCGGAATCATCAGCTTCACATCAAATTCCATCTTATAACCTATACCGAAGCAGGTCGGGCAGGCTCCGAAGGGGTTATTGAAGGAGAAGCTTCTCGGCTCTATTTCTTCGATACTTGTACCGTCAAAGGGGCAGGCAAAATTTGTAGAAAGCTGCAGTTCTTCTCCATTTAAAAAGTCCACAAGAAGAAGACCGCTGCTAAGAGAAAGCACCTGCTCGATTGAGTCGGTAAGTCTTTTTTCAATTCCCTTTCTAACCACCAAACGATCCACTAAAACTTCAATGGTATGTTTGATATTCTTTTCTAAGGAAATCTCCTCCTCCAGCTCATAGAGATTGCCATCTATCCGCACACGAACATAGCCGGAACGACGAAGGCTTTGCAGAAGCTTTTCATGCATTCCCTTCTTCCCCCGTACTACCGGTGCAAAAAGCTGCATCTTCGTGCCCTCTTCTCTCTTCATAAGGAGGTCTACCATTTCGTCCACGGTCTGCTTCTTAATCTCTCTTCCACACTCCGGACAATGGGGCACTCCCACTCTGGCAAAGAGAAGACGCATATAGTCGTAGATTTCCGTGACTGTTCCTACTGTAGAACGCGGGTTTCTATTTGTGGACTTCTGATCAATGGAAATCGCGGGAGAGAGTCCTTCTATGAGCTCCACATCCGGCTTTTCCATCTGCCCGAGGAATTGCCTTGCGTAAGAGGAAAGCGACTCCATATAGCGTCTCTGTCCCTCCGCATAAATGGTATCGAAGGCGAGAGAGGACTTTCCGGAGCCCGAGAGTCCTGTAAGCACCACCAAAGAATCTCTTGGAATATCCAGATTGACATGCTTTAAATTGTGCTCATTCGCACCTCTGATTTTGATCCACTTCTTTTCCAAAGTTTTCCCCTTTTCTCTATGAACTATACTCTAATTTTTTATCTTCTGCTTACTGTCTTCTTCCGTCTTCTTCTTTCTCTTTTCACAAATGTCAGGATACAGAAAAAAACTGTAAAACGAAGCGAAAAACATTTGTTCTCAGGAACATTTGTTCTTTTTATAAAATAACACCGAAGCAATTTTCTTGCAAGCTATCCTCTTAAATCTCTGAAAAATTTCGATAAACGTTTCGCTACTATAGACGCTAAAATTCCCATTACAATTCCTGCTGCCGTTCCGGCAAGTAACAGCAGGGGGAAATACGCAAAAAGAACAGGATTTCGAAGAAGGAACGCCGCCATTACAATTTGTCCGACATTGTGAAAAATGCCCCCCAAAAGACTCACGGACACGAAGGACAGCTTGAAGCATTGCTTTGCAAGTACCATTACGAAAAAGCTTAGAAAAAAGCCCGCCATGGAATAGCTCAAGGTCATCAGATTCCCGAAGAGTACGGATAAGAGAAGCACTCGAAGAAAGCTGATTATTCCGCTTGGTACTGCTCCTAAAGAAAACAGTCCTATAATGTTAACGATATTGGCTAATCCCAGCTTGATTCCCGGAATCGGAAAAGGTGTAGGAATCATCGATTCCAGATAACCCAAAATCATGGAAAGTGCGAGCAGCATCGCATAAGCCGTCATTTTTCTTGTATCTTTATCCATCTTCCTC
>CAUTEL010000108.1:0-6020 GCA_963537185.1 uncultured Oribacterium sp.
TAGTATAGCAGAGTAGGAAATAAACTCCTATACTCCATATTCGGATATGGTTTTAAGGCACGATAAGATTTGTTGTACAACAGATAAATCACCATTCAAAAAGTAACCAATTGAAGATGTATGTAACGAAAGGGCAACCGTGTTAAAAACTGGGATGAAAGTGAAATTGTTAGTTAAGGATGGACTTATAATGTTATTCCAACTTGGAGAATTTTTCTTTTCTGTTCATCGGCATTCTTTTCATTTTTGCCCTCCCGGTTTTTTAAGGGAAGAGCCAAAGCCCTTTCTGAAGTAATTTTCCGGTTCTTCCCCAAGTTCGTCCCATATAGCAATCTTATAGGCAGGAGAGAATAAAATATAAAGGAGGAGGCCTAAAAAGACTAGCCTATCAGCATGGGCATTGCTGAAAGCGGGAAAAAGCATTATCATAGAAAGAAAAATGTCCCACAGGAGCGCCGGAAAAGGAAAGGAGAAACAATGAGCCCATTCTCATTTAACCACTTTAACTTTAATGTACTGGATTTGGAAAGAAGTATGAAGTTTTATGCAGAAGCTTTGAATTTGCATGAGCTTAGCAGAAATGAACGGGATGACTTTATTATCGTATTTTTGGGAGATGATTCTACGGACTTCCGTCTGGAGCTGACCTATATGAAGGATAGAAAAGAGCCCTATGATCTCGGGGAGCAGGAGTACCACCTTGCGCTTCGAACGGAGGATATCGGGGCAGCCCATGCACTTCACGAAAAGATGGGCTGTATCTGCTTTGAAAATCACGGTATGGGTATTTATTTTATTGAAGATCCGGACGGCTACTGGATTGAAATCATTCCGGACAGAACGAAGCCGATTACCTGGCAGTAGAAGCATAAAGAGAAAAGCATAAAGAGAAAAAGAACAGAGAGCAGAAGGGAAGAGAACGATTTCACGGCTTCTGAATAGAAATGTGAAGGGGAGAGATGGATTTATTTAGCTATCAGGCAGAGAGAAATCAAGAGAAAATGGCGCCTTTGGCAGTTCGGATGCGTCCCGGAAATTTGGAAGAGTTTGTCGGTCAGGAGCACATTATCGGGGAAAACAAATTGCTTTCCCGCTTAATTCGTGCGGACCAGCTGCAATCTCTCCTTTTTTTCGGGCCTCCGGGAACAGGGAAAACCTCTCTTGCAAAGCTCATTGCAAACCATACGAAGGCGGAATTCATCCAAATCAATGCGACTACCGCCGGAAAAAAGGATATGGAAGAAGCGGTGAGTCGTGCAAAGGAGAATCTGGGAGGCTACGGCAGAAAAACCATACTCTTTGTGGACGAGATTCATCGCTTTAATAAGGCACAGCAGGATTATTTGCTTCCCTTTGTGGAAGAGGGAACGGTGATCCTCATTGGGGCGACAACCGAGAATCCTTATTTTGAGGTGAATTCCGCCTTGCTTTCCCGCTCCCGCCTTTTTGAACTAAAGCCCTTATCTAAAGAGGCTTTGTCGCGCCTTACGGATAGTGCTTTATCGGATAAGGCAAGAGGCCTCGGAAACTTTCGGACGAGTCTTTCTGAAGAAGGGAAGGAATTTTTACTGGAAAATGCCCTAGGCGATGCCAGAGTGCTTTTAAATACACTGGAGCTTGCCGTTCTCAGTACGAATCCCGATTCTGACGGCGTTATTCATCTTAGTAAAGATAATATCGGCGAATGTATGCAAAAGAAGATTCTTCGCTATGATGACAGTTCGGAGCATTACGATACGATTTCCGCCTTTATTAAATCCATGCGGGGAAGCGATCCAGATGCTACGGTGTATTATCTTGCGAAAATGCTTGAGTCCGGAGAGGACATTCGCTTTATTGCGAGACGAATTATGATTTGTGCTTCGGAGGATGTGGGAAATGCCGATCCTGAGGCTCTTATTCTCGCTGTGAATGCTTCCCTTGCGGTGGAGCGGGTAGGTATGCCGGAGGCACAGATCATCCTTACCCAGGCTGCGACATACATTGCAAAAGCCAAGAAATCCAATGCTTCGGTGAAAGCTATTTTTGCAGCAAAGAAGCTGGTACGGGCACGGGGAAATCTCGAAATTCCTGCTTACCTTAGGGATGCACACTACAGCGGACATGAAAAGCTTGGGAGGGGAATAGGCTATAAGTATCCCCATGATTATCCGGGGCATTATGTAGAGCAACAGTATTTACCGGACGAAATTAAAGACTTTCGTTTTTATGAGGAAGACTTTAAGAAATAATACAGAAAAAGGCAAATTTCTTTTATAGACTTCGTGCTAGGATAGAGGGCAAGCAAAGTAAGGAGGAATTATTATGAAGAAAGCGATATGGATTGCGATGGCAGGGCTGATGCTTTTTGCCGCATCTTGCGGAAAGAAAGCCGATAATATGGCAAGCAGTCAGGCAGCACAGGAAGAACCCAGCTCCGAGGCTTTAACGGAGAACAGCTTAAGTGCCACCGTTCAGAAGCTGGAAGGAGATAAGCTTAGCGTAGAAACCGGTGACGGAAAGGTAATGAGCTTTGATGTGAAGGGCGCAAGCTTGGACAAGAATTGGGAACTTATGCCGGGCGATGAGGTGGAAATCGGCTACGAAGGAACAGAGCCGCAGGAAGGCATGACTGTTAAATCAGTTATCGTTTCCGTACCCTATGAGTTTACAACGGAAGATTTTAACGATGAGCAGAACTTATACGGCGAGATCACAGCCGTTACCGACAGCAGTATTTCCGTAAAGGAAATTCCGGATTTCCGTGAAGCGGCACTGGACGGGGAGAATACGGAAGGGATAAAGTATGGGGAAACTGTGACTTTCCAAAGACCGAGCTTTGAAATCGACCTGACTCAGGGCGGACTTAAGGTAGGAAGCGAAATCAGCGTATACTACTTGGGCGACTTGAAGAATAATCCGCTGGCTTTTTACACTGTTACTGAAGATGCTTTAGATGAAGAAGGGGCAGATTCTTTAAAGCTTAAGGGCAGTATTGAAAGCGTTGACGGTGATATCTTTACCTTGAAGGCGGACGACACGCACAGCTTCCGTTTTACTACGAACGGAAATGATGACTTAACGAAGGAAGTGGAGGCGAATAAAGGAAAGACTGTGGAAGTAAGTTACAGTACTTCTTTAAAGGCCAGAGTTTCTCTTGCGGAAGGAATTAAAGTTGTAGAATAAGTGTACTTAAGAGAGCAATGGGTTTGGATGCCCATTGCTCTTTTTGTTCTTAACAAGTGGCGCAGGCGAAGCCTGAGACATCTTGTTTTACTAAGCAGATTCTTATTTTTAACGAGTATCGCATGTCCTGTGAGCGATGCTCGTCGTATTCGGTCTTATGCAGAATCGGATGATAATGTAGTCCTTACATAGTATATCTTAGGTAGTATTTTATATATCATCTTACATAGCATCACTGTCATACATAATGGTAAACGGCCCGTCGTTTATGAGGCTTACCTTCATATCCGCACCGAATTCTCCGTGCTCGGTGGGAATTCCGGCTTCTTCGGCCTTCGCAAGAAAATATTCGTAGAGAGCATTTGCATGTGTGGGATCACCGGCTTGGACAAAGCTTGGACGATTTCCTTTTTTGGTATCGGCATAAAGGGTAAACTGACTGACGATAAGGAGGGAGCCGGAAATATCCCGTATGGAAAGATTCGTTTTTCCGTTTTCGTCTTCAAAGAGACGGGCATCCAAAATTTTTTTCAACATTTTATCGGCAACCGCTTCCGTATCCGTATTTTTTACGCCAAGAAGGACTAGATAGCCCCTTTCTATACTTCCTATTGTCTTTCCGGCTACGCCTACCGAGGCGGAAAGCACTCTTTGTACTAAACAACGCATAATTTCTCCTTACTATTTTACTTTAATTCTTAACAAGTGGCGCAGGCGAAGCCTGAGACATCTTGTTTACCGGTGACAGTATAGTGTAAAAGCAAAAGCAATAAACTACTTTTGCTCTTTCAATTGTTTTGTTCTCCTGAACATTTGCTTTATTTAACTTATGCTTTATTTGAATTGCTTCAGCTTTGCATTGTATTGAAAGCCGATTTCTTCCAGCTTCTTTTTCAGGGCTTCGACATCCAGATCGTGCTCCTTGCAAAACTCTTCTAAAGTACTGTATTCGTCCCGAAGCTTCGTGTTTACAAAGCTCAGTAAAATCATTGGGTCTTTTGGGATGTTCATTTCTTATTTCCTTTCCTGTTTTTCCTATTTCCTTTCTAAATGTAAGTAGATGGGGAAGGAGGTATAAAACTTACACACAATACTTGTGATGCATCAAGGCTCTATTCATCAAAATTTTATACATCAAAGCTTTTCGAGCTTTGCAAAGCCGGCCATCATTTTTTTCTGCCCTGCACTGTCGAAAAGTACGGTTACCAGGTAGTCCTTTACATCTTCTTCGATTTTTAAAACGCTTCCTTCGCCAAACTTTGTGTGCTTTACCCGGTCGCCTTCCTGATAGGAGGGCTTTGTCTTTCCTCCGGATGAAAAGCCTTTTTGGAGAAGACCGGACTGTTTCAACTTGTCCAAGCTTCCGTATTTCGGGGCATCTGTGCTTTGACCTTTTCCGAATCCTATTCCTTGCCTTCCGTAAGGCTCTCCGAAGCCTCTTCCTTGTCTTTCGTAAGAGTCTACGCTGTAGCCTTTTGTTCCGTGGCCGCCTTCTCCACTCCTTCCAAGGTATGACGCAATGGAGCTTTCGGCATTTTTTAAATAACTGTTATAGTAGGACTTTCCGCTATTTTCCAAGAAAAGCTCTTCCTCGGAGCGTTTCGGGCGGTAGAGCAGATTCTTTTTCAAAAGTTCGTCGGGAATATCCTCAAAGAAGCGACTGATTTTAAAATACTGTGTTTGTCCGTTCACCATTCGATTTTTCGCGGAGCTTAGGTAGAGCTCTTCCTCCGCGCGGGTGATTCCGACATAGCAAAGTCGTCTTTCTTCCTCGACTTCTTCGTCGTCCCCAAGGCTTAGTGCGCTGGGGAAGAGTCCGTCGCTTAGTCCCACTAAAAACACGACAGGAAATTCCAAGCCCTTTGCCCCGTGCAGAGTCATGAGCGTGATTTTATCCTCTGTAAGGTCACTTCTATCGAGGTCGGAAAGGAGAGAAACCTCTTCGAGGAAGGCGGCAAGGCTCGCATCTTCTCCATTTTCCTGAATATAGGAAAGAAGCTTTCCTTCCAGCTCTCGGATGTTTTCCATACGGCTTTCGGCTTCGATTGCTCCTTCCGAAAGAAGCTCCGTCTCATAGCCTGTGTCGTCAAGGATTCGCTCGATAAGCTTTCCGAGTTCTTCTTTTTTCCAGCTTTCAACCGTCTGACTAAACTTATCGATTTCCGAGAGAGCTTTTCCGGAGAGGCCGGCCGCCTTGGCAAAGGGGATTGTTTCTATAAGAGAGAATCCGCCGAATTGAAGTCCATACTGCCGAAGTTTTTCTATGCTGGCATTTCCGATACCGCGCTTTGGTACATTGATGATTCGTTCGAAGGCGATATCGTCCTTTTGGTTCACCATAATCTTCATATAGGCGAGAAGGTCCTTGATTTCTCTTCGCTGATAGAAGTTTACCCCCCCCACAATTTGGTAGGGAATGTTCCAAGCGATGCACTGCTCCTCAAAGAGACGGGACTGGGCGTTTGTGCGGTAGAGGATAGCGAAGTCTTTATAGAAGCGGTTTTCGCCCCGGATATGGCGGATGACTTCTCTTGCTTCTTCCTCTGCAGTCTCATATTCCTGAAAGAGGACTTCCTTTCCCTCCGTTTTTTCCGTCCAGAGTTTTTTTGATTTTCTACGCCTATTTTCCGCGATGACCGTGTTCGCAAGACTCAGAATTGGAGAGGTGGAACGATAATTTTGCTCCAGCTTGATCGTGTGGCATCCCGGAAATTCCGCTTCAAAGGACAGAATATTTTCAAGATTTGCGCCCCTAAAACGGTAAATACTCTGATCGTCATCTCCCACCACACAGATATTGCTATACTGCTTGGCAAGTGAGTAAATGAGACGAAACTGCACATCATTGGTGTCCT